>CAZTXW010000071.1:0-10100 GCA_964617345.1 uncultured Sphaerochaeta sp.
CATGTGATCACGTACATCTATTTGTTTTTGTAGTATATTTGTGGATGGCAGTTTCAACTCTCTGGTGAGTTCTCACCAAGGAGGGAAACTGCCATTCTTTATTAACTTTTATCTTTTCTTTTTTTCCGCCCTCGTTTTTATATTTTTTATCCACCTTCTTTCTTGTGTCCATTTTGTTTGATCGCACGCTCTTTCTCAGAGGGTGCTCGCACTTTTCCAGAGATGAACAGGCGTAACCCCTCTCTTTTTTACCATATTAATCCAGCACTACGTATCTGCATCAAAATCAAGTATGTTGACGTTTTCTTGATTTCAAGCTAGAAGTTATGACATATCAATAATAATGTAATACAAACTTATCTATATATGTTTTTCACTTATATGAACATTTTTATCTTGCAATTTCTGAAAAACCGTGTTCTTCTATAAGGGAGAGGAACACCATGAAATCTAGTTCGTCAATGATGCATCTTGGATTCAAGGCTAAAGACATTGGAAAATATGTCTTTTTACCAGGTTCTGTCGAACGGGTTGAAAAGATAGCTTCATACCTTGACAACCCCCAATTCGTAGCCCGACATCGGGAGTTCTACACCTACACTGGGGAGCTGGGAGGGGTGAAAGTATCAGTGACCTCCACAGGTATCGGAGGCCCTTCAACAAGCATTGCTATGGAAGAACTTATGGCATGTGGCGTGCATACTATGGTGCGTATCGGATCCTGTGCATCAGCATCCCCCCGATCTAAAATTGGGGACGTCATCATTCCCAAGGGGGCGATTAGGATGGAGGGTACTGGAATACACTACCTCCCCTTGGAGTTTCCTGCAGTCCCTTCCTTCTCTCTCTATAAAGCTTTCAGACAGGCGGCAATCGATTCAGGCTTCCCCTTCAATACAGGTCTTACCATTACCAAGGATTCCTTTTACACCGAAGTGGATCCCGAGACCAAGCCAATCTATCCCTTGTTGAAATACCAATGGAAAGCCTATCAGAAGGGAGGGACAACCAACTCAAGCATGGAGTGCGCCCCTATCTTCCTTATCGGAGCTTCCTTTGGCATCAGAACAGCTTCAGTCATGATCTGTGCTACAAACTTTGATAAAAATACCAATGACCATAAGACCTATCCCCATGACTGGGAACATCGTGCCATACAGGTGGGAATTAGCGGTATGCGCTCGATCATCAAGGGCGACCTGCAACAAGGAGTCTTGGTATGAGTGATAGTTCAAAACGAATGATGCATGTCGGCATCAGGATAGGTGATGTTGCTGAATGTGTCCTCTTGCCTGGTAGTCCTGAACGATCTGAGGCCATAGCCAAAAGATTAGATAATGTTAAGGAGATGGCATATTTCAGGGAATTCAGAACCTTTACCGGCTATCTGGATGGAAAACGAATTTCTGTCTGCTCTACAGGAATAGGAGGTCCCTCTACCGCAATAGCAGTAGAAGAACTCTACCGGTGTGGGGCAAGGACCCTCCTTCGAGTCGGCTCCTGCCTGGCTCTCTCAGATTCCGTGCATAGGGGTGATATCGTGATCCCCAACGGAGCTGTCAGGATGGAAGGCCTCACCTCCCACTATGAGGTTCCTGAATTCCCTGCCGTCCCCGACCTTGAAATGGTTATAGAGTTGGAAGAAGCTGCTAAGAGATTGCGCTATCCCTATCATATTGGGGTCTCCATCACACGTTCCTCCTACTACTCTCCCCTCGATCCCTCTTCCCGTCCCAATGCCAATTTTTTACAGACATCCTGGGACGCATATCTTGCTGGAGGTGCACACAGTACCGACATGGACAGCGCTGTCCTCTTTGTCGTAGGCAGCTGCCTTGGCATCAGAACCGCTTCGGTCCTCGTATCCACTACAGAGGGGATACCGCTCCTCTCTGAGCTTGAAGATTGCTCGCAGGACCTTGAAAACCGCATCATAGATGTAGCCTTGAACGCAATGAGGGTCATTATCCATGAGGGATGACAAGAAGAAAACCACCATTCCGGTAGAAGCTTTCCCCTTACCTCTTCCCCGTACCGAGACAGGTACAGCGCTCTATCTCTGTGTCTATGATGCCATCCACTCCACTATCATGCACGGAGAGCATACCTGGAGGCCGGGAACATCCCTTCCAAGCGAGCAGCAGTTAGCCGAGTACTGGAATGTCAGCAAAGGGACGCTGAGGGAGGCCCTCTATCATCTGCTGGAAGACGGCGTCATTCAGAAATCCCAAGGCAGGCGGGCTGTAGTCAGTCAGATGACAAGCTTGCAGAATTTTAATTATCAAACGCTCATACACCCTATCAAATCTTTTTGCACCCTCTGCATAGACCGGACAGAGGTCAGCTACACCTGTGCTAATATGAGTGAATGGCTCTCCAGCAAACTTCAACTTTCTGAGGGATCTGTTTTGGTTAAAGGGTGTGTGCAGTACTTTAGCGGGAAGATTAACTGTGCCACCACCGTATTCTTTACCCCTTTTTCCCTCTTGGAAAAAGAAGCGGTAATCGTCAGTTCAGATCAGGCCCTCATCGACTTCATCGAACACCGCGTCTATGCAAAAGCCGAGTACGCCCAATCTTCCATCTGTCTCATTGACGAGATGGAAGACAACGAACTACCAAAACTCAAACTTCCTTTGATGCTTGTAGAGGAGTTCCTCTATGAGGAGGAAGCCTGCTTCATGTTTCTTCGTCACTACCTGAACAAAGACTCTTTTCGCATCCAGACTATTAGGAAAAGGTCCGAACACTGAGCACACAGATGAGCAACATTGTTGCCATGCATCGTATGATATTCTTTTGGAGGTCACTATGAAAAAAATCACTATCATGTTATTCGTGCTACTGTGCATCACAAGCCTTTCTTTTGCCGGCGGAGCAAAAGAGGCTCCTGCCACAACGTTGGCTGATGACTCATTCAAGGCTCTCTTCTTGGTAAACGGAAACCTCGGGGACAAAGGCTTTTTCGACTCAGCAGCAAGTGGATTCTATACCCTTAGGGACACGGACAAAGCTCAGGTAAAGATTGTAGAGATGGGAAGGAATGAAGCTTCGTATGAAGGTTTCTACCTCGATGCCTCTGAACAAGACTGGGACGTCATTGTAAGCGGTACCTGGTCGGTCAAGGAACTTGCTGAGGATATCGCCAAACAGTTTCCTGACCAAGACTACATCTTCTTTGATGGAACATCAGATGTACCTAATCTGATGGGCATTGCCTATCGCTCCAACGAAACGGCCTTCATGGCAGGTGCCCTGGCAGCTCTTATGCTGGATAGCGGTGATGCAAAGATCAACAAGGCAAAAAGAATATTAGGCTTTGTCGGATCTATGGATACACCCAACATCAATGATTTCCTGATCGGATACATAGATGGCATCAAACACATCGATCCCTCTATCAAGGTGCTTACCTCGTATGTCGGATCTTTTGAAGATGTATCCAAGTGCTTGGAAATGACCACTCAGCTCTATAACCAAGGGGCCCAGATTGTCTATGCCCCAGCAAGCCAGAGTATCCTCGGTGCCGTCACTGCTTCCAGCAATACAAACAAGTATCTCATCGCCTGTGATACCGATATTTGGGCAGCTATGGAAGGAACAGATGCCAACGTTGTACGCAACGTCATCAGTTCCTCCTTGAAAAAGGTCGGCGAATCTTTGGTTTTGGCTATGAGAGGCCTACAGGATGGTTCGATGAGCACAAAGGAGAACTATACCCTTGGGCTGAAGAGTGGCAGTGTCGGCCTTGCTGACAATGCGAACTATCGCAAGATTGTCCCCTCTGCTATCCGCACTAAACTTGAAGCCATCTCAGTAGAAGTGGGTGATGGAAAGGTAGCGGTTCGTGAAGCTATGGGTATGCCAACTGAAGAGGTTGCAGCCATACGTGACTCGATGAAACCATAACACGTTCTTGAACAAACTGGAGACCTGCCGTTTCAAGGCAGGTCTTCCTCATACTCCTAGGGGCAAAGATGAACACAACAGCACTACATATGGATCACATCACCAAAGTATACCCCAATGGGGTGCTCGCTAACCATGAGATTGAATTCTCCGTCAACCAAGGGGAGATTCACGCCCTTTCAGGTGAGAATGGGGCAGGAAAGACCACGCTCATGAAAATTCTTTTTGGTGAAGAGAAAGCCACCAGCGGTAAAATTTTCATCAATGGAAAACAGGAGACTATTACCTCCCCTCAGGATGCTCTAGCCTTGGGCATCGGCATGGTGCACCAGCATTTTATGTTGGTTCCCTCCTTGACCGTTGTGGAAAATACCATCTTGGGCATGGAGCCTAGAAAAAGGCTATCCATCGACTTTGCCGAAGCGACCCGCCAAGTCACGGAAATCGCTGGCAAGTACCATATGGCTTTGGATCCTACCGCTAAGGTAAAGGACCTTTCGGTTGGGCAAAAGCAGAAGCTTGAAATCCTCAAGGCCCTGATCAGAGGGGCAAAAATCCTTATCCTTGACGAACCTACAGCTGTCTTGACCCCCCAGGAGACCAAAGAACTTTTCGCAGAACTCAAGCAACTTCGCAAGGAGGGGTTCACCATTATCTTCATCTCCCACAAGCTTGCTGAGGTGCGTGAACTATGTGACAGAATTACCATCATACGCAAGGGCACATCCAAGGGAGTCTATGACCTTGCATCCATCACCAATGAAGAAATATCCCAGAAAATGGTCGGTCGTGACGTCGAGCTTGATATCATCCGAAGCAGTAATCCTCGGGGACCAAAGGCACTTAATGTCGAACACCTCACCGTCAGGGAGAGCTCTGGCAAGACGCTTGTACAAGATATCTCATTTTCCTTGTACCGCAGAGAGATCCTTGGGATAGCAGGAGTGGAGGGAAACGGACAATCCCAGGTGGTCGATGCAATCACGGGATTGGGGGACTTCCAACATGGGTCTATCATGTTTGAAGGAGAGACTATCAAGACAAACAGCGTACAGGAGATCAGGGGCCTGGGCATCGGGCATATACCTGAGGACCGCATGACCATAGGCATAGCCCCCAAACTCTCCATTACCGAGAACCTCATCGCCGATAAGACAGGATGGAAACAGTTTTTTAAGCGGTTTGGAAAGCTTGCAGCCAAAGAGATCCAAGCCTTCAGCAACCAGTTGGTGGAATCGTATGACATCATTTGCAAGAATCCAGAGGTCTCCATATCGAGTCTTTCCGGGGGTAATATCCAAAAAGTCGTACTTGCCCGCGAACTCTCCTCCAACCCCAAGCTCATCGTCGCCAATCAACCAAGCCGTGGGGTCGATGTTGGTGCAACTGAGTTTATTCGTAAACAACTGGTTGCCCTGAGGGATAAGGGAGGTTCGGTCTTGCTGGTATCCTCTGATTTGAATGAACTCTTCGGACTCTCAGACCGCCTGCTAGTACTCTATAATGGAGCAATAGTAGCGTGCTTTACCGACCTAGCAAATCTCGATGAACAGACCCTTGGTAGCTACATGCTTGGATTGAAGCGCCAAGATCCAGAAGAAATCCAGAGGAATGCCTTATGAAAACATCTACTATCAACAGAATGGTTGACTCGGTCAAACTAGCTATGGTCATCCTCGTCGCCTGCCTTCTTGTCTCGGTCATCATCCTGTTAGTCAGTGACGAGCCATCAGTTGCCATCTATAGCTTCTTTATCGGCCCATTCACCTCCCTAAGAAGGATTGGCAACATCCTGGAAGGGGCAATCCCTCTGATGTTTACCGCACTGGCGGTAATCATCATCTTTCGTGCCGGTCAGTTCTCCATGATCTCTGAAGGTGCCTTCTTCATGGGTATCCTCGGAGCCATGATGGTAGGCATCTCCTGGGACCTTCCCAAAGGGCTGCACCCCCTTGCCGCATTGGCTGTATCTGGTGCCCTAGGAGCTGGTGTAGCATCCATACCTGCCTTATTGAAACTCAAGTGGAGGGTCAGTGAGGTGGTGACCTCGATCATGCTCAACTATGTAATCCAGTTCTTTGTTATCTACATGGTTAACTACCACTTCCGTGAACCCTTAGCTTCGTCGTTAGCCTCCTTGATGGTGCAGGACAGCTCTCGCCTACCCTTGCTCATTACCGGAACAAAAGTCCATCTGGGTCTTCTTATTGCACTGGCTTCCAGCCTAGCGGTATGGTTCTTCATCTTCCGCCTCAAGACTGGGTATCAGATTCGTCTGGTGGGAGACAACGCTTCCTTTTCCCGATATGTAGGCATTAAGGCACCCCTGGTCGTGGTTATGGCCCAGATAGTGGCTGGAACTGTGGCAGGCATCGGGGGAGGTGTTGAGTTTCTGGGTATGTATACTCGCTTCAAATGGACATCCTCCCCAGGATACGGATGGACCGGAATCGCCGTTGCACTGCTGGCAAGGACGAATCCCATCCTCGTTCCTATAGCAGCCATCTTCATTGCATATCTGAATGTAGGCTCTGGCATCATGGCACGTAGCAGTGATGTCAGCAGTGAGATAGTCCTGATAATCCAGGGAGTAATCATGCTTATGATAGCAGCTGACGCATTATTACAGCACTGGAGACAGCGCCTCATTGTACAAAGCGCTACAACCGAAGGGGGAAACGCCTGATGAACCTATTTCAAAGCATCTTCAGCTATCAGTTTGTCGCCATGTGGCTCAGGGTTGCCACTCCTATTATATTCACCTCATTGGGGGCTGTGATCTGCGAAAGGTCAGGGGTTGTCAATCTAGGCCTTGAGGGCATCATGCTCAGTTCAGCCTTGATGGGGGTATTGGGAAGCGCCCTCTCAGGTAGCATGGTCATAGGAGTTCTGTCAGCCCTCGGGATGGGCTTGGCCCTTAGTGCAGTGTTTGCGTATTTCCATCTCGTCCTCAAGGCCAACGCAGTTTTGTGTGGTACGGCTATCAACACATTCTCAGGGGGCTTTACCGTGTTCATGCTAGAATTGACGACAGGAGAGAAGGGCAACAGCTCCTCGCTAAAAAGCATGGCCTTTACCTCCTTGGACATCCCCATCCTCAAGAACATACCCATACTTGGCGACCTTTTTTCTGGGCACAACACCCTTACCTACGTAGCCTTTTTAGCTGCTGTTGGAGTGTGGTTTCTTCTCTACAAGACACCAATAGGCCTACGCATACGTGCTGTTGGAGAGAATGAGCACGCCATCAACTCTGTAGGCATCAGCGTTAAGAGGGTCCGCTTTCTCGCCATCATGCTTTGCGGAGTCTTGGCTAGCTTTGGAGGTATGTACCTCTCCATGGGATATCTGAACATGTTTGTTCGGGATATGGTATCAGGACGAGGATTCATCTCCCTAGCTGCTTGTGCGATGGGACAGGCAACTCCCTTTGGAACGCTGGCATCAGCTTTAGTGTTTTCGTTCTTCGATGGACTTTCAAATATCCTGCAACTGCTCAAGATACCTTCAGAATTTGTCCAGATGCTACCCTATGCTGCCACCATCTTTGGATTGGTCGCATACTCCATCCAGAGAAACCATTCAGACCTGAAAAAGAAAAGGCTTGCAGTTGCCTGAGGCTTACCCTATGTTGCTTGATGCAGCAACCCGACAGTACGCATACAAATAGTGAAATAGAGAGGATACAACAATGCTTGATAAAGACAAAGAGACCTTAGGAAAAAGACAGTATCACATCCATTTGAGCCCTGGTGATATTGGTGAATATGTATTGCTGCCAGGAGATCCCGCCCGTAGTGACAGGGTTGCCCAATATCTGGACAATCCTGTATTGGTGGGCAACAACCGCGAACATCGCACTTTTACAGGAACGTACAAGGGGGTGAAGATATCGGTCACCTCAACTGGTATGGGTTGTCCCTCAGCGGCCATAGCCTGTGAGGAGCTGATCAACATTGGAGCTACCTGTCTGATCAGGATTGGTAGTACAGCAGCCCTACAAGAAGGGATCAAGATAGGTGATCTGCTGGTATCCACCGGCTCCATGAAAAACGAAGGAACCAGTAAGTTTTATGTTCCTGACTGCTTTCCTGCAGTACCTGATTTTGACTTTACCCGTACCTTGATTGATACGGGAAAAGAGATGCAAAAAGAGGGTGAGTTTGGATTCATGTATGGCATCAATGCTTCTGATGATGCCTTTTATGGAGAGACTCCTGAGTGGATAGAGAAGCTTCATAGCCTTGGAGTCATGAATGTGGAGATGGAGAGCTCCGCCATCTTTACTGTCTGCCATAGAAGGAAGGTGCGCGGTGCAATGATCAGTGCTGTAAGTGGAAACCTCATAACAGGAGAGGTGGTCTACGAGACTGAGAACAAGAGGCTGGCAGAGGGGTGGAACCAGGAAATACTCGTAGTCTTAGAAGCTATAGCTCGCTTTGATGCGGAGCAAAAAAGATAAGCATAAAGGCGAAAACTTTTCTCTGATTGGGTTCCAAAAAACCACTGGTGTTAGTAAGATAGGCATAATAGCTTGAAGGGTTCTCTCTTTTAACTCATGCCCTGGTTGAATCCTAGCCAGAAAGGTTGAACGAGCCAGAGGATGGAAGGATACCAACATGGAGTATCCTTCCACCCTACATGCATGCATAAATCCTAGTAGTGAACCTACTGATAAAGAAGAGACAACATGAGGAAAATGATTCTTGATCTGGATACGGGCATTGATGATACGGTGGCCCTTACCTATGCTGCTTTGAACCCTGAAATTGAACTCCTAGGGGTTACCGGAACCTATGGCAATGTTGATATGCTTGTTGGGGTACAAAACTCTTTGGATGTGCTTGGACTCTTGGGCAGGGACGATGTTCCCGTGTTCGCAGGAAAAGCGCATGCATTACAGCGATCGGCATTCACCAGGCATGGTGTCAGTGCCCGTATCCATGGGGAGAATGGTGTAGGACAGGTCACGCTTCCCCGGTCAAAAAGAAAGAAGGAACCCATATCCGCCATTGATTTTCTCGCATCGTCCATGCAGAGATATCAGCAAGATTTGACCATTGTCACCACAGGGCCCATGACAAATTTGGCAGCCGCCCTCATGCAAGACCCATCACTGATGAGATGGAAGGGAAAGATAGTGCTGATGGGAGGGGCTTTGACGGTGAGAGGAAATGTAAGTCACTATGCGGAGGCAAACATCTCCCAAGACCCAGAATCGGCCAAACTTGTGCTAGAGAGTCAATTGGACGTTACGATGGTTGGCCTTGATGTTACGATGCGTTCGAGGCTTTCCCTGCAGGATGTGCAGCTATGGAGACAAAAGGAATCCCTAGGGGGAGCCCTCTTAGCCGATATGCTCGAGTATTACATCCACAACACACTAGGATCTGAGGAGACCTATATCCATGACCCTTCTGCGGTCATCTGCGCCATGAAGCCAGAGTTTTTCTCCATCCTCCCCCTCTATCTCACTGTAGAAACCCAAGGAGAGGACAGGGGCAGGACTGTGGTCGATCACACAAGGATCCGAGAGAGAGCTCCTACTACAAAGGCTTGTGTTGACGTGGATGCACAAAAATTGGAAAACCATCTGCGTAGCGTGTTTGAGAAGCTCTAACCCTCCTAGGAAAAGAGAAATGCAGTAAATTCTACTACCAAGGACAACAGCCACTGTTGTACGTATCCTGTTTCCTGCTACAATGCTCCTATGAAAAGCGTTCTTATTACAGGAGCTGCAGGGGGACTTGGCATATCGGTTACCCAGGAGCTTGTCAAACGAGGCTACACGGTCTTTGCCCTCGATTTGCATACGCAAGCCCTAGACGATCTCGCCCTTGATACTGTCATCCCCATCGAAGCTGATATTACCGACACCCCTTCGCTTAAGAAGGCCCATGCGAGGGTAGTAGCTCACACCTCCCACCTCCATGGCATCATCAACATGGCTGGTTTCTTTGCCATGCACTCCCTCATTGAGATCGACCCTACCCTTATAGAAAAAGCTCTTTCGGTCAACCTGATGGGAACAGTGAAGGTCAACCAAATCTTCTTCCCCCTTCTTTCCCCTCGAGGGGGAAGGATCATCAACTGTAGCTCCGAGGTGGGACGTTTCCCTTCCATTCCCTTCAATGGTGCCTACACCGTCAGCAAGAAGGCTCTGGAAGCCTATAACGACACACTACGAAGGG
>CAZTXW010000072.1:0-10085 GCA_964617345.1 uncultured Sphaerochaeta sp.
TCCGGCCGCTCTTTCGCAATGGTGAAAGCCGCTCCCATTCCAGCAGGTCCGCTCCCTACAATGACGACATCATATGTTTCCATCTGGTCCCTCCAAAGAAGTGTGGAAGGCTCTTCCTTCCGCGTCATTATCCCGAATCCACCAGCTTTGGTAAAGCCCTGTTTGTTCTGGATATGTATTGAACAGTGGGTGAAAAGAGAGTACCATTCCCTAATAGGAACAGTATTTTGGAGCATACACCATGTATATGAGCACGAAGCAGGCAGCCCTCCAGTGGGGTATTTCTGAACGAAGGGTGCGTATCCTGTGTTCTGAGGGAAGAATCGATGGAGTGATCCGAAGCGGATGGGCATGGAACATTCCCCTCGACGCAACCAAGCCCACCGATGGGCGTCAGTTGCGTCATCTGAAGAATGTCGACATGCGTATTGGAGTCATGAACTTCTCCTCTCTGGAAGAGGCCAGGCGGGCAATGCTGATACATCAGAAAGATGAAGAGCAAGTGATGCTCATCTTCAGAAACTCCATCTTTCGATTCGTGTTGTCCACCTTCGCCTGCGAGAACCTGGAAATGGGTAATGAAGAGCTTGCCTTGCTGTTTTCAGGGTGTTTTTCCCCTTCCATTTCCTTTGATACACAACTGCTTGCCCTCAATGTTCGTTCCATCCTGATGCGCTTTTCCCAGGACACTGGCCTTGGCCCTGCATACAGGAAGGTTCAGGCAAACCCATTCTTTACTGAGAAAAGTCTGATACAGCTGTACCAGACCCTGCTGCAGGGCATCGATGATGAAGCGGCTTTGCACTATAGGAATCCTTCTCCTTCAGAGATGGAGAAGGAGAGCCTCCCCATAGCAACAAGGATGGAAATACTGCTGCGCCAGTATGAGATGGACTGGAAAGCACTGCATCCTCTGGTACGGTCGCTCTTTTTGTTTGGCGAACTACTTCGCATTCGTCCCTTTGGTCGCTATGATGTGGTCTTTGCGTCCTTGGCTCTTGCAGGGGAACTGCTCGCAAGTGGGTTCCCTCCAGCCTTTGTGGATGTACGTCAGGTCAACGAGTTCAAGGCCTCACTCTCTCTTACCCGCACACGGGGGAATTATCAGAACACGGTGAGGATGCTCGAGCAATCGTTGCACCATGAGATTGCGCTCTATTCGCGCAAGGAGCATACGAATGAAATATGATTACTTTTTCCGTAACGCAACCATTGTAGACGGCTCTTCCCAGAGCCCGTTTGTCGGTGATGTTGCGATCAGGGGTGATAAGATAGTGAATGTCTCACGTGGGACAGACACCCCCAGTGGCAACGCCTTCGATGCCACCGGCCTTGTGTTGTGTCCCGGCTTCATCGATATCCATGGCCATAGTGAACTTGAGGTATTGAAGAACCCTGCGATGGATCCGAAGATCCTGCAGGGTATCACCACTGAGGTTGTGGGCAACTGCGGAGTCGGGGTCTTTCCCCTCTCTGATGAGAACGCCGCCCTGCTTGAGCAGGTTCAGGATATTCTGGGCTCCTATGCACCCTATGCATGGAAGAGTTTTGCCGAGTATGTGAAGGTATGGCAAACAGGGGGTAGTGGAACCAATATGGCGTTCCTGCAGGCTCATAGTCCCTTGCGCTTCTTCGCACTCGGAGGCAATGCCAACCGCCCGGCAACCACAGCAGAGGTTTCTGTGATGTGCCGGATGTTGGAGAAGAGTTTCAAGGAGGGGTGTATTGGATTCTCCAGTGGGCTGTACTATGCCCCTTGCCTGTTTGCCGACCGCAGGGAACTGCTTGCCCTGTTGCGGGTGACCAAGCAGTATGAGCGTCTCTTTGCGGTTCACCTGCGCTGTGAGGGCAACGATGTGCTCTCGGCATTGGAGGAGGTGCTGGACCTTGCCCGCATCACCGGTGTCCGCCTGGAGATCAGTCACCTGAAGGCCATCGGGCGGGTAAATCAGATACTGGTTCCCAAGATGCTCGCCATGCTGGAGCAGGCGAGGATGGAGGGCATCGATGTGCTCTTCGACCAGTATCCCTATGAATATGGATCGACAAGCCTCTTTAGCCTGCTTCCTCCCCACTACCTCCGTCTCAGTCGTGAAGACCTGCAGAAGCTCCTGAAAAGTCCCAAGGAAAGGGCGGCCATCAAGGAGGAGATGCAGGACCCCGATGGATGGGACAGCCTGTATGAGCTATGTGGATGGGACAACATCACCGTCATGACCCTTGAGAGCAACCGCCAGTATGAGGGGATGAGTCTCACCGAGATTGCAAGCCTCCGCTCCCAGGGCCCTTTCGATTCGTTCTTCGACCTGCTTATGGTCGAGAAGGGCACTGCCCTGATGACGGACATCACCCAGAGCCAGGACTCGCTGAAGCGAATCCTGAGCCATCCTCTGATGTGCTTTTGCACTGACGCACTCTATGCAGGGGAAAAGACACACCCGCGCTCCTACCATGCAGCCATACACCTGCTGGACAAGTACTGGAAGCAGCAGAATCTGCTCTCTCTGGAGCTGTTGATACGCAAGATGACTTCAGAGCCAGCGAGTCGTCTCGGGCTCTTGGACAGGGGGAGGATCATCGCCGGTCATAAGGCTGACCTGGTCATCTTCGACCCTGTCACCCTCCAGGACAACTCTACAGAGGACAATCCTATGGCAAAGAGCGATGGGATTGTCCTGGTGATGGTAAATGGAAAGCTCTCCTTTTTTGAAGGAGAGCCAACGGGGGTCTGTTCGGGGTCCCTGCTTACACGTTATTCATAACGCTGCAAAAAGCGCTGGGTCCGTTCGTTCTTGGGGTGGTTGAACAGCTCCTCGGGTTTTCCTTCCTCAACGATGAGCCCGTCATCCATGAAGATGACCCTATCGGAGATATCCCTTGCAAAGGACATCTCATGGGTGACGACGATCATCGTCATCTTCTCCTGCGCAAGGGTCTTGATGACCTTGAGTATCTCTCCGGTGAGCTCGGGATCGAGGGCGCTGGTAGGCTCGTCAAAGCAGAGTACCTCAGGATTGAGGGCAAGGGCCCTTGCAATGGAGACTCGCTGCTGCTGGCCTCCTGAGAGGTGGCAGGGATAGGCATGCTCCTTATCCTCAAGACCCATCTTCACCAGCAGGTCGCGAGCTATCTTCTCAGCCTCCGCCTTGCTCTTCTTCAGGACATGCATAGGTGCTTCTGTTATGTTGCGCAGTACGTTCATATGGGGAAAGAGGTTGAAGTTCTGGAACACGAGGCCAAAGTGCAGACGCACCGTATGCAGGATGTGTTTGGGTGCATAGAGGACTTTCCCATTGACGTCTGTGCTGACCATGGTGTCCCCACAGACCTCTATGGTCCCCTTTTCCACTGTCTCAAGCTGGGTCAGGCAGCGCAGGAGCGTGCTCTTGCCGCTGCCTGACGGCCCTATGATCGAGAGGACCTCGCCCTTGTTCAAGGTGAAGGAGATGCCCTTGAGGACTCCCAGTCCATCAAATGCCTTGTGTAGGTCAGTTACTGATACTATCTGCATACTCCCTCCTAATTGTAGTAGTTGAGCTTCGCCTCAAGCTTGTCAAAGCTTCTTGCGACGATAGCATTCATGATGAAGTAAAATACACCTGCTATGAAGATGGGCATGGTGGAGAACTGCCTGGCCGATGCGTTCTGGGCAACCCTGAACAGTTCTGCAACTCCTATGGTCTGTGCCAAGGCTGTATCCTTTACCAGGGTGATGACCTCATTTCCCATCGCCGGGATGATGCGCTTGATGACCTGGGGAGTCACCACATGGGTGAAGGTATGTATCTTGGAGAAGCCAAGGACCTCACTCGCCTCAAACTGCCCCTTGGGGATCGATTGTATACCCCCACGGTAGATCTCAGCAAAGTAGGCTGCATAGTTGATGACATATGCGACGATGACTGCTGTGAAGCGGTCATAGGAAGTTCCGAAGATATAGTACGGTGCGAAGTAGACAAATATGAGCTGCAGGATCAGGGGAGTGCCGCGCATGATCATGATATAGGCATTGACCAGGGCTGAGACGACAGGATTCTTTGCCATCCTGCCTTTTGCAACAAGGACGCCCAACGGAAGTGAGAAAAGCAGGGTTAGGGCAAATATCCTGAGGCTCGTGAGCGTTGCTTCGAGCATCTGCAGCAGTAGCTGTACCATGGGAATCTCCTCTGAAATAGTATCGTGATGGCACCCCAGGCATACGCACATGAAACGATGCGGTACAAACCCAGAGATGGCCAGAAACAAGAAACGGGGAGCCTGAGCTCCCCGTCATAGTAGCGAATTATTTATTTTCCGACAACCGTGATGTCAGCACCGAACCACTTTGTTGCAACCTTTGCCAGGGAGCCATCGGCATCCATGGCTAGCATCTGGGACCAGACCTCGTCAGCGAGCTTCTGCTCGCCCTTACGGAATCCGACTCCATAGGCCTCGTTGGTGAGGTGCTCGTCAAGAATCCTGAAGTCCTTGCCACTGCGGTTGATGTTGTCGTTGGCAACCAGCAGGTCCAGGATAAGGCCGTCGATCCCTCCGATCTCAAGATCCATCAGACCGGTAAGGTTCTCCTTGAACTCAACCACGCCCTTGATGGTTTTCTTGAACTCCGGGCTGTTGTTCAGGGCCTCTGCAGCTGAGGAGCCGGCCTGCAGGCCGATGTTCTTCTTGGCAAGGGAGGCGAGGGTGGTGTAGGGAGAGCTGCTCCTGACGACCACGACCTGTGCATTGTTGACATAGGGAGGGGTAAAGGTCATGGCAGCGAGCCTGTCGTCGGTAATGGTGAAACCATTCCAGATGCAGTCGATGTTGCCGGTGTTCAGTTCCTGCTCCTTGGCATTCCAATCAATTGGCTGCAGGACAAGCTCGACACCCATGCGGCTGGTGATCTCACGAGCCAGGTCGACATCAAAGCCTACGATCTCATTGTTCTCATCACGGAAGCCCATGGGGGGGAAGCTGTCGTCCAGTCCCATGACGAACTTGCCTTTGTCGAGCACCTTCTGTAGTGAGTTGTCGACCCCAGGTGCCTGTTCCTTTGATCCGGCTGCAAAGAGTGTGGACGTGAGCAGCAAGAGTGCTAGCAGGGCAATAGTAATTTTCTTCATCTGTTTCTCTCCTAAATATCAGGTGCCAAAAAGGCATTTAGGTGGAGTTTAGCCGGATATTGAAGAAATATCCAGTGTTATTGCATATTTATTCATATGTTGTATAGATTTTGCTGAAATTATTTGGATTGCAACTGCTACAGGAGAAAATCAAACAGTCCCACAACCTTAGAGAAGAGCCATAAGGGCTTTTTGTCCACCGCCAGGCCCCCGTAGGAGTAATCCTTTTCAACCAGAGCGCTTCTTTGCCTCTGCTTCTCCATGTTCTGACCCAGTTCCTGGGCAAGCTTTCCACATCTGATAATGACCATGGACTCTGTATTGATGTAGCTGCTGCGTGCATCGAGGTTGTAGGTCCCTATGATGCTGATGGATTTGTCGATGATGTAGCTCTTGCTGTGGATGGAGCAGGGGCCCTGAAACTCATGCACCTGGCCTGCCTTGTCCACAATATGGTCCCTATGGTTGTGATAGGCTGCCATGGCGATCGGGTTCGGACTCGATTGGGTCGAATTGGTGAGGATGCTGACTTTCTTCCAGTCAACGTTGCTCTGTTTGGCCACGGTGTACATTCTCCTGGAAGGGATGATGTACGGACTCTGCGCCATGATGGAGATCTGCGCCTGGGAAGCAAGGTCGAGAAGTACCTTCAGGCACCAGGGGTCCGTATTGCCGCGCCCCAGCGGGTTGTGTACGAACTGTACCCCTTCGGTAGGCTGGGTCCGTTCCATCCAGTCTACGTGGATGGCTCCTTGCTTTCTGGTTTCCATGTAGTGCTCCCTCAGCTTTGCATTGGAGAGAGAGCCCTGGCGTATCTGTCTTGTGGAGAGTCCCTTCCTATGGGCCTTGGTATGCTTGTAGTTCCACAGGGCATCATAGTAGGATTGCATTTCCCCTATGACCCCGGTCTGTGGCCCTGCCTGGTAGATGAGAACATCACGGTCCCTGACGAACCTGTGCTGATACGCATCCTCGAGAAAATACTTGTCCCCAATGTTTCGCCCTCCTATCAGGGCGAGTTTTCCATCGACGACCATGATCTTGTCATGCAACCGGGTTTGCCATGCCCAGGGGATTAGGGGATTGAACTTCTCATAGTACCGGATCTCTATGTTCGGATGTGTTTCAAAGCCCCTCAGGGCATCCTTGAGGAAGCCTCTCTCATAGGCGATACGGGTAAGCCCGTCCTGCAGGATACGCACTTGGACTCCCCTGTCAGCAGCATTGAGCAGGCAGCTGAGAAATGTTTGGGTATAGGTTCCATTGGTAAAGGTGTAGGTAGCTACGTCGATGCTTGACTGGGCATCTTCGATAAGGTCGAGCCTGAGAAGTGCCCCTTCAGAGCCTGATTCTACCAGGGCAACCCTATCCATATGTATCTTATAGCTCTCAGAGCTCCTCTGTTCTTCCTTTGGCCTGTGCAGTGCAAACAGGAGAATTGCTGAGAATGAGGCATAGAGGAGGTAGAGCATGAGAAGTAGGGTGATACTTCGTTTCAACACGTGCATCTTCAACCTGTTGGTACGTTCCTTTGGAGCATCCTCCGTGAAATGCATCGGATGGGGGGAAGGCAAGGCATCTGGCTCACCCTCAGTCGATACCCCAGTATAGCATGGATTGCAGGACATTACACGTGTCTGGATAATGGAACTGTATGCAAAGAAACAAAATACATACTCGTATGTGGGTATGCAGGTGTGTTTTGCTGTTGGGATAGGGTAGGTGAGGGTAAGAGGAGATGCAAGAACTCATCTCCAAAGAATGAGCGTGGGTTCAACACCACTGGCACTTCTGTAGGATTAGGATTATCCGGGTTCTGTTACTCTTCTTCTTTCTTCATCTGGGCGATGTGGCAGGAACTGGAAAAGGCGCACCCCTTACAGGCTGATGAGGGCTCTCCCTTCTCATCCAGCTCACCACAGGAGCCGCAGCCCCCTGATTTCTGTTGTTTGCGGATGGTCTGGATGGCATACCAGAGCAGAAGTGCAACGATAGCGGCAACGAGTATATTTGCTATGATAGGAAGTATGGACATAGGTACCTCACACGATGAGCAGCACGAGAGTTCTTACCAGCAGTGCTGCCAGATAGGCGATGCCAGTCTGCCACACGAGGGCAAACAGGAGTTTTCTTTTGCTCCCCAGCTCCTTTGCCATTGCGCTTATGGCAGCGATGCAGGGGGAGGAGAGCAGGATGAAGGTCATGAAGGCCAGTGCCGAGGAGGGGGTGAACAGTGACGTTATACCGGCTTCCCCCATGGTGACGCTCAAGGTGGATACGATGGACTCCTTGGCTGCAATGCCGGTAAGCAGGGCTACGCTTGCCTGCCAGAATCCAAAGCCAAGGGGCCTGAAGATGGGTGCGATCACGCGCCCTAGCATGGCAAGCATGCTTGCATCGGGGCTGACAGGCTGCAAGGTGAAGGAGAATGAGGAGAGCAGGTAGATGATGACCGAGGAGAGCAAGATGATCGTTCCTGCCTTCTTGACGAAGTCCAGGGTACGCTCGCGCGTCTGCAGCCAGACATTCTTTGGCGTAGGCATCTGATAGCGGGGCAGCTCGAGGATGAATACGGTCTTCTCCTTGTGCCGGTCAAAGGCACGCATGATGAAGCCGGTCAGGACAACAGCAAGGATTCCCGTAAGGTAGATCATCGGTGCTATATACCACTGCCCGGGGAAGAAGTAGGTGATCATGAGGGCGAAAATCGGCATCTTGGCCCCACAAGGGATGAAGGGAGTGACCAGGACGGTAAGCTCGCGTTGTTTCTGGTGCTCGATGGTACGGGTGCTCATGATGGCGGGAACTGTGCAACCGGTTCCTATTACCAGGGGGATGATGGATTTGCCCGACAGTCCTATGGAGCGCATCATCCTGTCAAGGATAAAGGCAATGCGAGCCATGTAGCCGCAGTCCTCAAGGATGCTCAACAGGAGAAAGAGGGTGAAGAGCTGGGGTACAAAGGTAAGCACCGCCCCAACACCGGCTATGATGCCTCCTGTAAGGATACCCGAGAGGAGGGGCAATACCCCCAGGGTATCGAGCAGGATGGTCAGGTTGGTTGCAAGGGCCTCAAAGAGGTTTTCCAGCCAGCCTGTGGTGATGCCTCCCACCAATCCTATGGATAGGTAGAAGACTCCCCCCATGATGGCGACGAACAGTGGGAGGGCAGCAAAGCGGTTGGTTGCGATGGTATCGAAGTTGAAGGGGCGTTTCTGCCTTATCTTGACCTGGGTAGCTCGGGATATGTGCTCGGCTACCTTGTAGCGCTGGTCGATGATGATCGCCTCGACATCGTCTGCATAGTGCTCGCGCAAACTTTCCTGGGCTTTTGCGAGACGGGTGGCAAACTCCTTGGGGAAGGGAGGCATGGTGGCGAGGAACAGTTCATCCTCCTCCAGCAGCTTGATGGCGGCCCATCTAGCCTGCCTTCCCTTGGGAATGGCGTGCAGGTAGTCATCCTCAACCAGGGCGTTGATGCATTTTTCCACAAAGTTGGAGTAGAGGGGGCAAGCAGGGGCCTTGTTCTCCTCAAGGGCCTCCTCGACCTTTGCTTTGAACAACTCGAGCCCGACCCCCTTGCTGGCGGATATGGAGACCACCGGGCAGCCTGTCATCAGCGAGAGTCGTTTCTCATCAATGGTTATGCCCTCTTTTTCCAGAAGGTCCTGCATGTTCAGCACGATGAGCACAGGCCTGCCCAGCTCAGCGAGCTGGGTGGTAAGGTAGAGACTTCGCTCGAGGTTTGTCGCATCGATGACATCAACGATAAGGTCAGGATGCTCGTCCAGGATGTATCGCCTTGAGAGTTTTTCTTCAGGTGAGTAGGGGGAGAGGGAGTAGATGCCGGGCAGGTCCAGGACCTTGAACCCATTCCACACTCCCTCTTTCTTTTCAACGGTTACCCCGGGCCAGTTGCCCACGTATGCCGTTGTGCCCGTAAGGGCGTTGAACAGGGTGGTTTTCCCACAGTTGGGATTACCTATCAGGGATATCGTGTGCATACTTATCGTAGTTCTATGACGCGGGCCTCAGCCTTACGGAGGCAGAGATTGTATCCTCGCAAAGTTACTTCCATAGGATCGCCCATCGGAGCCATCTTCACCACTTCAATATCCACACCCTTGGTAAAGCCCATATCCATGAGCCTTCTCTTGAGTTGCTTCGGAGCGGTTATGGCACCTACGCATGCCCGTTGTCCAACTGCTAGTTCATCCATTGTTGTTGCCATGTGCGTTCCCCTCTATCGTGTTCGTTCATGCATATGTTAGTTAAAACAAACAAATAAGTCAATGGTTTTTCTACGACTTTCTGTCTTGCCTCCGCGCTTCTTTTTTGTCTTGGTTTTCCCTCTTTGCCATAGGATGACAAAAGGGGGGATGCATGGTACGATGGGGCATGCAAAAATCTGGGGAAGATTACCTGGAAGCCGTTTTGGCTATACACCAGGAGAAGGGTAAGGTAAGGACTACTGACGTAGCCCTCCGTCTTGGCGTGTCAAAGCCAAGTGTAAACAGGGCCATGAAGATTCTCATGGCTGACGGATATGTCCACCAGGAGACCTATGGGGATATTGTCCTGACGGAAAAAGGGGAGATCAAGGCATCGCAGGTCTATTTCCGCCACAAGACCCTTACCACCTTCCTCAGCGAGATGCTTGGTGTCGATCCGACGATTGCCGAGAGGGATGCCTGCCTCATCGAGCATGACATCTCCAGTGAGACCATGGAGAAACTTGCCATCTTCATGCAAAAGCATGAGAAAAAGAACTGACTATTCCTATGTTATGACTATGTATTAACATTCATGTTGTTTGAAATACAATATTGCCCCTGATATATGAGGGGGCTTTTTTTTGTGCGTAAAACACGACAGGAATCTCAAAAGCATTCCCTTGTGAATACGCTGATCAGCTGTATATACTTAAGGTATAAATGACTTTAGGAGGTCAGTATGAAAAAAACATTCGTGCTTTTCGCTGTT
>CAZTXW010000073.1:0-9569 GCA_964617345.1 uncultured Sphaerochaeta sp.
GATTTTTCATCTTTTCTTATCCACCAAATGGATTACGAGTTACCCTTTCAGGAGGAGCTTTTACCCTTAAAAATAGCTTTACGGGAACTACTACTGGTGTACAATTAGTGGCAAAAGTGACGAGACCTAACGCACAAAGCAGTATAACTGTTCTTAATAACACTACATCAACGTTAAGCATTCCTGGATCAAATACACTGGAAGCCAACATGGAAATTAAGTTTTATGTGAGAATACCGCAAAATTTCACTGTTGAGGGTTTTCCGTTCCAGTTTACCACTCCAGGAGGGTTGGGCTCGTTTGAACTGCAGACACAATACAATACTTGGTTTTATGGTAACTTCTGGTCATCCTTCTCAATTAATGGAACAACCAATAGTTCCACATTTCTGACAAATGTCTATGACACGAGCACTCAGCATTTTATCAATGAGAGCGAGATCAACTTCTCAAGTTATGTCGAACTTGGCATTGTTGATCAGATGACAAGCCCCTTGCCCATGAATCAAGCATACTTTCCTAATATTTGCAGCGATCCAGTTGCAAAAGCACAGATCTCTATTACAGGTCCCTATAGGGATGACATACTACTTTCCTTTACAAGTGAGAATGGAAGTCAGACCAATGAATTCATCTTTAAGCATACCATTCTGGGTACAGCCACAGGAGGCATCCCCTTCTCACTGTTTCTTGATGGTTCAAATGATCCCGTTGTGTATAGCACAGAGTATACTTGGGAATCTGAGTGGGAAGGACTATCCTCTTGGCCCAGCACATATACAAAGGATATCCGCGTAGGTCATATTTCCCAGCAAACTGTCGAATCACGAGTAGCAGGAAATTATTCTGAAACCATCTACATACATATCACAGCTCCCAATTAATTCCCTTTTCCCAAACTTCCCGCAGGTTTCTCTCCTTTTGCCTGCATAATCTGATACGATGGACTTTGTTGAAAGCAAAGGAGTTTGTGTATGCACTATCGAGAAATTGGAAACACAGGTTGCAAGGTTGGTATCATCGGTCTTGGCTGCGAACATCTGGACAAGAAGCCCTATGCACAAGTACAAGAGACTATTGATGCAGCCCTTGAAAACAACATCAACCTCCTGGATGTGTTCATGCCCGGAAAGGAAGTTCGCCAAAACATTGCCAAGGCCCTTGGTCCCCGCCGTAAGGATGTTATGATCCAGGGACATATCGGTTCAACCGATCTCAATCAGCAATATGATATTTCACGGGATCTCCCTTCGGTACAGCGTTACTTTGAGGACCTTCTGCGTATCTTCGGATACATCGATTTTGGGATGATGTTTTTCATTGATTCAGAGGATGACTACAAAGGGGTATTCGAGACAGGCTTTGCCGAGTATGTGCTCAAACTCAAGCAGAAAGGGGATATCCGCCACATCGGCTTCAGTTCCCATAATCCGAACACAGCGATTCGCGTCATCAACACAGGCCTTCCTGAAATGATGCTTTTCAGCATAAATCCTGCCTTTGACATGCTGCCCTCAAGTGAATATGTATTCGATCATATCGACAAGGGCTTTGGAAACGAGCTGTTCCGAGGCATCGATCCCAAACGGGCCGAACTGTACAAGCTGTGCGAACAGAAGAATATCGGCATTACCGTCATGAAGACCCTAGGCGCTGGGAAACTGATATCTAAAGAGCACACACCGTTTGAAAACCCCCTGACAGTGCAGCAGTGCATTCACTATGCCTTGACGCGTCCTTCTGTTGCAAGTGTGATGATGGGCTGCCAATCAAGAGCCGAAGTGCTTGAAGCAATTCGGTACTTGGACATGAGTGACGAAGAACGTGACTATTCCGAGGCGCTTGGCTCGTTGCGCAACGACTTCTGGGGTAATTGTGTCTACTGCGGGCACTGCCAGCCCTGTCCGGTGGACATTGATATAGCAACTGTAAACAAGTACTTGGATATCGCCCGTCTCGATCCTGCCAACGTTCCCGAAATGACACGTTCACACTACAAAGGATTGCTAGCCTCAGGAAAAGAGTGTATTGCATGTGGTAGCTGTGAAGAACGCTGCCCCTTTGGCGTGCCGATCATCAAGAACATGGCAGAAGCAGAACAGACTCTTCGCTAAAGAATCCTGAACCTTCTTGCGTTTTTACCTATCGAATTGAGTTCCTGAAACAGGAGTTTCTCCAATCTTCCGTTTCAGGATCTTCTTTTCTACCATTTCAAATCACCATCCATCTCAAGCAATTTCCTGGGAAGAAGTTACTGTAATAGTAACACCCTACACATTGTCACCTTTGGGAATGGACAATACTACCTACCTCTGACTCCACCCTTCCGAAGCTCACAAGCTCCTGCTCCAAGCGTAGGTTCTCGCGGATCCTCCCGTACACTAGATCCTGATAGAGCGCCTCTTCATCAGCATCCAGATGATGCAGCACTCCTGTGAAAGGCTTGGGTTCGTTTCCCCATGAGAGAGAGTGCTCCATAAGGGTGGCCCTATCCATCAGAAAGGATTTTGTGTGGGGAAACAGGGAGCGAAACTGGTCAAGGATGGCAAAGCCATGGGTGTCGATATCACCCCAATACCATAGTTGGACCCTATGAAGCCACGCACACTCCCTAAGGTGGTCAAAGAAATACCCTCTGCCAAAGAGTACCAAGCTCCTCTTTGCAAGAGGGAGCGTGAGGGCACATATATCGTTCTCGATGACAAATACCCGATCTATTGGCAGGGTCTCCCCTGCTTGGAACAGTTCACAGAACTGTTTTGCAGGGATAGATATATCATCACAGCCTCTGTAGTTCAAAGCATGATCAAGAAGTCTGAATCTGACAAGTTCCGGTTTACCCAGGAATCCATACCGCTTCTCAAACGAGGAGATTTTCTTTTGCTGTTCATCGACCGTACCCTCTTCCAAAGTAAGATCCAGCCATTGGGAGAGGACCCCCATATGCTTCTCGGTGAACTTGGTATCGATGCCCGGCAGATCTATCTGACGCAGGTATATCCCAGGCCTGGGATGGTCAACCATCCACTTCCAGAGCAACAGGAGCCTATCAAGGTCCGATGCGATTTCCAGGAGTCTGATGGGATACTGCATAGCCCAAGCAAGGAGCCTGTCATCATGCTCACCTAGGAGCTCTGTCAACTTGATGAAAGTCTCCCACTCCCCTCTCTTGCCAAGCAGGGTGGCAAGTTCCACAGGGTTCTCAAACACCAGCGAAACAGGGATGGTATGCCTGCCCAGCAGGCGATGGTTGACCTCTTTGTACCGCAAGAATGGGGAGAGCCTGGCATGGTCGGAAAAACGCCTAATCCAAGCATCAACAGAGGCAAACTCCTCGGTCATCTGTTTCGAGGAGATGGAAGGAAGCCTGTACTCATACGGGAAGAGGCTTGCATGCCTCTTGTAGAAGAAGCCACGTTCCCAGTCGAAGAGGAGTTTCTTGTACACATCCTGGGGTGTTCTCATGTAAGGTGTCTCTCCTTCTCCTTCATATACTCCTCAATGGAGAAGGTGCGTAGCACCGATTCCCTTCCTGCAGGGTTGTGTACGAAGCCCACTGACGATACATATGGCTCTATGATATGGATCTTCTGCAGTGGTGTGACGATCAGCAGCTGAAGGTTGAGCCTCTTGAAAAGGTCCAGTCCATAGTGTGCCGATTCATCAGAACCCCTACCGAAAGCCTCATCAATGACAACAAAGCGGAAAGACCGGGAGCGGACCTCGCCCCATTCAAGGCCGAACTGATAGGCAAGCGATGCGGCTAGGACGGTATAGGCAAGCTTCTCCTTCTGTCCTCCGGACTTTCCCCCTGAATCGGTATAATGCTCATATTCGACATCATCCTCCCGCCACCTCTCCGAGGCTGCGAAAGCGAACCAGTTGCGCACATCGGTGACCTTGTCCTTCCACCTCCTATCAAGGTCGGAGTAGCCTTCCCGTCCCTTGAATCGGTTTATCAGGGATTTGACCTGCAAAAACTTTGTCTCGCTATACTGCTGGTCATGTTGGCCACCTAAGGAGCCTTCGATACAGGACTTCAGGTCCTGCCTGAAGGTTCGTATCTCCATATCATTGGTATTCATTGCCTCAAGCAGTATGTAGCGGTCCTTGTTGTAGTCGATACCATGGAGGGACTTGTTGATCTGGTCCACACGTTCCTTGATCTGCTGTGACTCCTTGTTCAGTTTGGCCTGGAAGCCGGCAATTTCCCGAATCGTATTCTCATTGAGCAGGACCTTGAACTGCTGCTCAAACTTGGGCAGGTTCTCACTGACCAGTTCATCCAAAATCCTACGATACTCCCTGCCCGACTCGATGGAAGGGTCCATGTCACGTGTCTCGGTGGGATACTCCCGGTTGAAGTCTCCCATCACCGCTATGATGGAATCACGAAGCCGTTCAAGCCTTCTTTTGGCAGTATCGATCTCTGTTTGTATCTTATCGCGGAAGGACCGCTCCGCTGTTTCACTATATTCCAGGGAGAGCTTTCTTTGTCCCAGATAGGTAGCCATCAGAGGCTCTATACGGGTGCATATCTTGGCAATGGGTTTGGGACATTCCTGGAGAAGTTGCTCCACGTCAGGCAACTTCTCCCGAAGATTGTCCATCGTGCTCTCGAGCTTACCAATCTTCATCAGCAGTTCAGCATGTAGCTGTCCTTCACTGAGAAGCTTTGCATTGATCTGGGCAAGTTTTTCCTCTAGGCTCGAGAGGATGGCAGAGCGGCTCTCAAGCAGGCGTCTCTCTGCATCGATCTCTGCCTTTACCTCCTCTATCTTAGCAGCAAGGCTCTTCCAGTCGAGTTCATCATAGTTCGTATAGTTCATGAGACTTCTCAGGTCATGAATCTGCCTTTCAAGGTCATCCTGCTTCTTCTTTAGCTCTGAAAGCCTTGCATCAAGACCTTGTATCTCCAGATCCTTCTGACCCTTCAATCGTTCCAACTCAGCTATCTTGGAGGTGTTGATCCATCCCAGCACATAGCGTCTTCTATCTGTAATGGCGGACCTGTCATCCTTCTCGTGATGGATAGAGCTTCCCTTGACCTGCCCTGATCGGGTAAAGCCCCTACTTACACGTCTGAACTGCACCAGGTCCTCACAGCACATGAGCTCGCCATACCGTTTGAAAAGTTCCTTCTCAAGCCAGGAGGAATAGTCACTATCGCCCTTGATGGTGAGCTTCTCAATGATTGAGCCTGAAGGGATCCTATCAGATTCGGTGTGCTCCCTTTCAGTGACCCGATAGTAGACAAGTCTCCCCTTGAGGTGAGTAGAGTCGACCCATTGGCTAACCTTCTTGTAGAGGGAATCGGGGATAAGCAGTGTCAGGGCGAAGGAACGCAACACTCGCTCGATAGCGCCCTCCCATTCCAGGTGCTCGTCCTTGACAGCAAGCAGTTCCCCAATGAATGGCAGTGACGCTTCTTCGAGTGAGAGTTCTGAGCAGAGCCGACGCCTGATCTCGATCTGCTTGCCGTCAATATTGCTTTTCCGGCCCTTGAGGGAGCTGATCTCATCCATGAGTGCACCCAGTTCCTGCCTTTGGTTGCGAACCGTGTAATCAATCTCAGATTTGGCACCTTCAATCTCGTTGCGTGCATCAACTACTGTTAGTATGCGCTGACGTGATCTCTCCTGGTTGTCGATGAACTGCTCAATGCCTGCAAGGGATGCAAGGCCAAGCCTTTTCGCAATCATTTCATACGCTTCTGCCCTACTCAGGCTGGAGTTCTTTTCCCTCTCCAGACTCTCTCTCCTGCTGCTCAGGATCTCAAGGCGTACCCCCCCTGTGGCAGCGATGGATTGGTTTGTCTCATCACGGTCATGCTGTAAGGA
The DNA here is from genome assembly GCA_964617345.1 of uncultured Sphaerochaeta sp. Lineage (GTDB taxonomy): Bacteria > Spirochaetota > Spirochaetia > Sphaerochaetales > Sphaerochaetaceae > Sphaerochaeta. The sequence continues at coordinate 5,841 of CAZTXW010000073.1, forward strand.
TGCAAGGCGATTGGATGAGTTCTCGAGCAGCTGTTTCTGTTTCTGCTGTAGGGCAAGATTTTTATCAAGTAGCTCTGTATAGAGGCCTCGCTTGTACTCTGCAAAGTAGTACTTCAGATCATCGCGTATCTCACTCTTGTCACGTACATCCTGGTCTACACCCTGATGTTGGTCAAGGTTGGCCACCAGGGGAGAGAGGACCTGTATCTGTTTCTTGGCTCGCAGGATGGCATTGTGAGACCTATCCAAATCCTCAAAGTGATGTATCAGGTTGTCTATCGGGGTAATGGCATCGAAGCTCTCCAGCATATGGTCCTGGACAAAGGAGGTAAGGTTTCCTACCGTCTTCAGAGATACCGTCTGGTGGAAGAGATCCAGGGCCTGTTCGTTCTTCAGTCCAAAGCGCCTGCGAAAGGCGTATCCATATTCATTGAACCTGTTGTAGACCTCTATGGCATCCTCTTTCTTGAGCCGTCTTTTGAGAGCTGACAGTTCCTTGCCAAAATCAGAAAGATCCTCCTGGATGGAGAGCTTTCTGTCCGATACGATGAAAAACCTGTCCGGTTGTCCACCGCTATCCTTCTGGAAGAACACTTGGGCTAGGGAGACGGTCTGGGACAGCACTTCGTTATGGAAGACTCCGAGAATTACCGAATGGGTGGTCCCTGCCTCCCTGAGGGGGACAGGCTTGGTGGCATACCCACCTTCACTGCGCTCTGACTTGTAGTAGCCCATGACGTATGATCGTAGCGAGCGTTCCTTGAAATCTGCTCCGGCGGCCTTGTTGTAAGCCACTCTCTGGGAAGGGACCAGCAGCGTGGTGATAGCATCGACAAGGGTCGATTTCCCCGACCCGATGTCACCGGTAAGGAGGCTGTTTTTCCCATCAAGGGTCAGGGTGATGACCTTGTTGTGAAAGGTTCCCCAATTATAAACCTGGACCTCAGAGAGTCTGAACCCTGCAGAGCTGTCATCATCGCCAAACTCAAAAAACCCGTCATTCATCAGTATCTCCTTCTTGTTCATCGGAATCTGAACCATGAGCCAGATACTCTTGCAGTTTCCCATCCAAATCACTGAGCCATTGGGCATCTATATATGCCTTGAGGATCCTCTTTACTTCAAACTTGTCCTTCTTGGCATCCAGAAATCTGATGAACCCAAGGTCACTGATACGCTGAAGTTGGGCATCCATACGCTTAAGGGCCTTCACCTCGTTGTTGGAGGCTGGGAAAAAGGACGAGACCATGTCCGTGAAATCCTCTACGGTGATGATGAGGCGAGGTTCACTTGAGTAGGTATCGTGCTCGGTCAGTTTCCTCCTGAGTAGCGCAAGCATAAGGCTGACAGGATAGGAGAGAGGCCTGCGTGCCATGATACGGGGCAAGGGGGGGCTATCCTCTTGCTGTTCCTTACTCTGCAGGTAGGCAAAACCATCACTGTCATAGATACGAAGCTCGAGGTTGATGACAGAGAGGTAATCCCTTATTGGGCCCTCTGCATGTTCCATTGCCTGCCAGATCTTCGGCTTGTCTTCCTTATAGAGGATTCCCTTCATCAGGTGGATGACCACTTCTGAAAGTCCCTCAGTATCATGTTGTTCCATGTATGCTCCTACGTGTAAAGATGACCCTCGGAAAGCGTGCCTTACGGATCCTGTCAGACTCGGTATTCCACCATATGAGATCCTTCATATCCTCCGATACAGAGGCAAAGGTCTCACCTTCAGCTATGTGGAGGTAGGTAAGCAGTTCCGCAAGGCCCTGTTCAAGTGGGTTCTGCTGCACCAGCTCGTCAAGACGTATCTGCTCCCTATCCTCGAGGGCAGCCTTGATGTTCCTGTGCAGCCTCTCCCTATCTATGTATACAAGATTGAACAGGGCTGATGTGTCAATTTCCTGTTCATCTTCAATTTCAATCATCGAGACAAGCTCTTGGCTAGGCGGTGGTGAGTAAAGCGGTTGTTCCATAGGGAGATTGATATGAACCTTCGACTCCTCCATCTCCATCCAGGTACCCCCTAGGCTACGGTCCTTCACCTTGAAGGCCTTTTTCTCAATGGATTCCAGAATCTCGGTGATCCGGCGATTCTCAAGGATGACGCGGTCATCAAGGAAGCGACGAAGCTGACCTGAGAGGCGGGCCACGGTGCGCTGGGTCTTCTCTCCAGCCTCTATCCAGTCGAAGTGGATTCTTCGTAGGGTGCTGTCAGAACGTAAGTCCCCGAGCTCTTCCAGGTCGAATACCTTATCGAGCTGGCGAGAAAGCTCTTCCTGGCTGTCCGGCGACATGATGAAGTCCCAGAAGGCACGGAAGCTCTGTCCCTCATCAGAGCGGGTAATCTTGTCATGGTCACCGAAGAACTGCTCAAGAAGATCACCCTTATTGCCATCCCAGAGGGCGATCTCCTCCCTGATCTCCCGGTCGAGCTCACGGAAGTTCCCTTCAACGGCCGTGAAGTCACTGCGCAGGTCCCGGGCTATCTGCTTGAACTGCATGAATCGTTCCCGAATCTGCCGTTGGTCCATCATGGGGATATCACCACCAGAGATGCGCTCTATTTCCAGTTCTATCTGACGCTTTCGCTCCTGCAGTTCGAGGATACGTACCTCTGAATCAGTTTCCACACCCTGGACGATCTGTTGGAGAAGAGAAAAACAGGTCTTGAGTCTGCTTTCAGTGCCTATGAAACGACGTGATGCAAGTGAATCAACCCACTGCAGGACCTTTTCACTGCCAGGGGTCAACTCATAGTGGGCGATATCACTGCCAGCGGGATAGAACTTCCGAAGCCACCCCTTTTCACCGCTGGTCCAGTCATCAAGATATTCACTGGGAGACCTGGGAAAAGGGTTTTCTTCATTACCATCCACAAGATGATAGAGAAAGTCATCAAGCTTCATGACCAGCTCATATTCACCAATCTGACGACTTCCCCCTTCACGGAATACGCTATCAAAGAAAGCGATGAGAAGGGGTCCATTATCAGAGGTCATCAATCTCCAGGAGGGGTCATTCTTCTTCTTGTTTACAAGCTCATAATATTCAAACGGCATGCCCTACAATACCACCATAGGCGGTGGAATACAACTGGGCTTGATTAGGGAGAATACAGGGATGTCAAGTAAGACTTACAAGACAACCACTAGCCCGAATATAATTTCTTCCTCTCATTCCTCAAATGATTTTTTCCTGTATGAATAAACCTGTGGTTTACTGGAGGAATGCTAGGGAGGGATCCCTAAAGGAGAAAAAAAGAGGAAGCCCTTTGTCTGTGGCAACTTTCAATGGCTTCCTCTTCATCAACAAGTATGAAAACAGTACCACTGCCCCAGCTTAACTTTCAAGAGAATTGCCAACTATCCCTAAGCTATGGCAGGCACATTGGTAAGCGTTACCGACACACCCGCACATACCTGACAAACGCCCTCTTGGTGACTGTACAACGGTCTACAATGCTAAAGCCGGCATCGGTTATATCCTCGTCCATATCAACGCAGGTGATAATGACGAGTTTCTTGGTGATGCGTCTGGAAGAAGCAATGATGGCCTTCTGTTGGGTATGGGTTACATGGGAAAACAGGCCATAGGGAAGATCGAGGATTGCCACATCATAGTGCTCGGTTACCCGATGCATAGTCTCATGTACAATACAAGAATCGTAGCCAAAGTACGCAACATTTTGCTTGGCCTGGTTTGCAATGATCCAGCTGATCTCATACCCAGTCA
>CAZTXW010000074.1:0-9504 GCA_964617345.1 uncultured Sphaerochaeta sp.
AAAATGAAATACTAATATTTCATTTCGGTTTGAAGTAAGACAAATGCTTTGCTGGAGGCTATAGAACATATGATTCAGTTGAAGACACAGAATTAGGATAGGGCATCAGAAGTAGGACATCTTAATTTGCATCAAACATACCTTATTGGGTACCCTTTTTCTCATCTCTCAGCACATTTTTCCCGCCAGCAATAAACCTCACCCTTTCTTTCTCACAAAAGTTTTAGTAGTATTATATATAAGGCTAATGAATAACACAGGAGGATTTTATGGCTTATACCGAACCTTTCGATGTGATTGATGAAAAGACCCGCGACATCTCACGAGCGATTACCAGCTTGCGAGAGGAACTGGAAGCGATCGACTGGTACAACCAGCGCGTCAACACAACCACCGACCAGGAGCTTAAAGAAGTAATGGCACATAACCGTGACGAAGAGATTGAACACGCTGTCATGACCTTCGAATGGTTGAGAAGGAACATGGCGGGCTTTGATGAAGACATGAAAACCTATCTGTTCACCGAAGGCTCCCTGCTTGAAGTAGAAGAACAGGTAACAGGATCAGAAGGAACTGCACCACATGCAGGCCCTAAATCCGGTATGACAATTGGAAATTTGAAGAAATAGAAAACGTAACTACATAAACCAGGAGGATTTCTTTATGGATATGTTTAAAAGAGAGTTAGCACCACTCACCGCAGAAGGCTGGAGTGAGATTGAAAAAAGAGCAACAGAAGTTTTGTTATCACGTCTGACCGCCCGAAAAGTGGTCAATGTTCAAGGCCCCAAGGGCCTGGAGTTTACAGCAGTCAACGAAGGCCGCCTCACCCTATGTGATGACGGTGATGTAAAGGCAGGTATATACACCTTGAAGCCTTTGACAGAGGCACGCGTTCGTTTCACCCTCAACCGATGGGAAGTGGATAACCTGGCTCGTGGAGCCAAGGATATCGATTTTGACAGCCTCGATGCTGCAGTAGAGAAACTTGCCCTCTTTGAAGAGAATGCAATCTACAACAGCTATGCCGCCGGTGGCATCAAGGGTCTGAAAGAGGCATCGGCACATAAGGTACTGCCCCTTGGCGATAACGGCACCGATATCCTTACCTCCATAACCAAAGGCATCATGGAATTGGAGAAAAGCCACATCAACGGGCCCTACTCCCTCATTGTTGGGTCAGCAGGCTGGATAGCCCTGCATAAGGAGGCACACGGAATGCCCCTCATCGAACGGGTTGAACGACTGCTTGGCAGCAAGGTAGTGTTCGCCAGTTCTGTTGAAGGAGCCATCCTTGTCCCCTATGACAGTGATGACCTAGAGCTGACCATCGGTCAGGACTTTGCCCTTGGCTACGAATCCCATGACACCAAGGAACTGACTCTTTTTGCAACAGAGTCCTTTACCTTCCGTGTCCTGGAGCCCAAGGCAATTGTCTGCTTTAAATAAGCATGATTAAAAAACGTAGAATTTCAGGGGTCAGGTGCATCAGCATCTGACCCCTTTCTTCCAATATCCAACACATGGACAAGGGGCTGTATAAAAAAAGCCTGGCACAGAATCAGGCGGCGAAGGAGCTCTTCTCTAGTCTTCTCCGTACTGTATTACAATAAGAGTTGCAAAAGCAGCCCTGTTAGAGAATTTACATTTTGCTGGCTGGTCTTGAAAAAGAATCAAGGCTGCCCCAAAAGATTTTCACTTTTGAAACAGCCTCTTTTGAGCGCTAGAAGGGAATCGAACCCTCGTCTCATGCTTGGGAAGCACGAGCACTAACCGTTGTGCTACTAGCGCATCAACTGGATAATACCAAAGAAAGGGAAATGTGTAAATAACCAATAGGATAAGGGGTGCGTAAAGTCAACATATGCAAGGGAAATATACACAAGCCGCTATACGTGGGAGAAGCAATAGCGAAACAGAGTATTAGTGCGATTCTCCTATAATCTTATCTCCCTACTGTGATTGTTTTTACTAGTTTAATCAATTTTCGTTCTGAAAAAATATTTGACATCCAGCCCTGACTGGGGTACAGTTGTTCTAGATAAAATAAATTGGAGGCTCTATGGCCACTGTACAACTGAAAAACATCTGTAAGGTGTATGACGGAAACGTCAAGGCTGTCGATAATGTAAACATCGACATCAAGGACCGGGACTTCGTAGTCTTGGTAGGACCTTCGGGTTGTGGTAAGTCCACAACACTTCGCATGATTGCTGGTCTTGAAGACATCACCAGCGGTGAACTCTACATTGACAACAACCTTGTCAACGACGTTCCCCCCAAAGACAGAGACATTGCAATGGTATTCCAGAACTATGCTCTGTATCCCCACATGACCGTGTATGACAACATGGCATTCGGTCTTAAAATCCGCAAGTTCCCCAAGGAAGAGATTGACCAGCGCGTACGCGAAGCTGCAAAGATTCTCGAAATTGAAGAACTCCTTGAAAGAAAGCCAAAAGCTCTCTCCGGTGGACAGAGACAGCGTGTAGCTGTAGGTCGTGCAATTGTTCGTAAGCCAAAGGTATTCCTCTTTGACGAACCCCTTTCAAACCTTGATGCTAAGCTTCGTGTCCAGATGCGTGCTGAGATTTCCTCCCTGCACAGTCGCCTGAAAGCAACGATGATCTATGTAACCCATGACCAGGTTGAAGCCCTTACCATGGCTGATGTCATTGTTGTCATGAAGTTTGGTGTCATCCAGCAGATCGGCGGACCTTTGCCATTGTACAATGATCCCCAGAACAAGTTTGTCGCCGGCTTCATTGGTTCACCACCAATGAACTTCCTCGAAACTGCTATCGAAGCTGATGGTTCTGACCTGTATGCTAACGAAGGCACCTTCCGCTTGAAGCTGAACGCTGAGCAGAAGAAAATGCTCACACCGTATGTCGGCAAGAGCGTAACCTTTGGTATCCGCCCTGAAGATGTTAAGTTCAGCCATTCTGAAAAAGATGGCGAGACTATCAATGGTCGTGTAAGTGTTGTAGAGCCCCTCGGTTCTGAGACCCACGTATACATTGCAACATCCAAGAGCCAGGTAATCGGAAAGATCGACCCGACGGTAATCCCCAAGGTTGACAGCAAGATTTTCTTGATTCCTGATATGGCAAAAGTCAAGTTCTTCGACCTCGATACCGAACAGGTCATCAAACCTGGAAAGTAATATTTTCTAGATTATCAAGAACCGGTCCATTGCTGGACCGGTTCTTTTTGTCTGCTCCAAACTGTATTGGTAATCACAAGTTCTTGGGTTATAAAACAGCACTATCTACATATTTGATGTCTTCGACAACAAGGAAGCATTGCTTATCAATTCCCCTAGAGGTCTTGAGTATCTTCTTGGCTTCCCTGCGTCTTACCTGGACAAAAAGCAGGACCACCTCGCCATCCCGGCCTTGCCCTGAAAATTCAGTCACACGAAACCCTTCGCTTCTCAGGATTGCAGCGACTTCCCGACCCTTGACACTGAAGACTTTAACCACCTGCTCCCCAATCTTCAGAAAGCTTTCCAAGGTGATTCCTACAAATGTACCTGTAGCAAACCCCAAGGCAAAGGCAAAAGCGGTAATAGGTTCGGTAAGATTGGTAATGACCTTGGAAACAGCAAAGACCCAGATTATGGACTCGGTAAAGGCAATGAAAAAAGTAATTGCTCGTTTGGATCGCACGATCATGGCATGGCGGAAGGTTCCCAATGATACATCAAATACCCTTGCAACAAATATAAGTAAGGCTAACAAGATTGATTCTTGAGTTAACACAGTAGCACCTCAAATTTCTTAGTTTGACTTTATCGAAAGCAGGCCATTGCATGTGGCCCTCATCCGTACAATATGGCATTACGAAGGAATAAACAAGATAGTAAAAATGGGAAAACCTACAGTATGAATAGTATTCCTAGTTCGGAATATCTTCATACAGCGTTACGAATCTCATGTAGTATTTCCTAAAACAGAGCCTTATAGAGACATGTCACGGCATCCTGTGCCTGTTTGCCATCTACACCAATGAGGATGGAGGTATCAGAAGACCCATAGTTGAAGAAATGCAGATCGATCTCATCCTTGGCTAGGGCACTGGTACTTTTTGCAATGATAGAACTGTCATGCATCACTCCGGCGCCTACAATGCCAACTACCGCATGTCCATGATCAACACCAACTTCCTCAAGATCAAACTCGCTCTTCAGCCTGCTGCACATGGCATTGAGCACACTGTCACTAGCCTGTGAAGTTTCAAAGAACCATACCATGCTATCGACACCAAACAAGGAGAAAGTGGGCCGAACTCCAAAGATATGCAACATGGTCAAGAGAGCATGCCGTATGCCAGTGCGTTTGAACAGCATGAGTTTTCTCAATGAGAGGCGGCTGAATCCTCCCTTTGCAGATACTCCAACCAGGGGATGGTCTCCAATCTCCCGTGTAGGAAGGATCATTGTCCCAGCATCCAGAGGAGCATTGGTATTCTTCACATTGATGGGGATGCCTGAAGCAAGGATGGGTGCGATGGCTTCCTCGTGGAATACGCCAGCACCGACTCCTGCAAGTTCCCTCACCTCACGGTAGGTCATCTCCCTGATGACCTTTGCATCGGGGGAGAGCCTCGGGTCGACTGAGAACACACCCGACACGTCAGTCCAGTTCTCATAGGTCTCTGCATGGGCTGCACTGGCTAGGATTGCCCCTGTTATGTCTGAACCACCGCGGCTGAAGGTCTTTACCTTCCCTTGAGGGTCACATCCATAAAACCCAGGTACAACATATTTCACCTTTGGCTTGATCGCCCTGGAAAGATTATCCCAAGTCTGGGGGTTTACCGTCCCGTCATGATTGATGACGACAAGGGGATCGGTATCCAGGAATTCCCAGCCAAAATAGGTTGCGACCATCCTGGCAGCAAGATACTCGCCCCTGCTTGCTGCATATTCAGCACCATGACCGGCATCTATGAGCTGACGTACCTCTTCCAATATAGGGAGGAAGGGCTTAGCCTGCATCCCGAGATCAGAGAGGATAGTGGTGTACCTGAGGGCTATCTTCTTGAACAGGTCCTTGCAGGAGAGTCCTTGCTGGACCATTGCGTTACATGCATACAGCATGTCAGTTACCTTCTCGTCATCCTTGGAACGCTTGCCAGGAGCAGAAACAATAATGATCTGTCGTCTGGGATCAGAGTCGACGATCTGCTTGACCTTCTTTACTTGCTGGGCTTCAGCTACAGAGCTTCCACCAAATTTGCACACTATCATGAGGGATACCTCCCGACATTTAAACTTTACTATTTTCCTATTGTATTGAACGTCCAGCAGTTGTGCAAGAGAACAGATTTGCATACCCGGCGTGTACAATTGCAAGGCGAGACAAAAGGTTACTGGCCCTCCCACTCCTGGAAGTAGCACAAGCCAGGATTCCAAGCGTTCCCTGAACAATCCAGGGGGTACTGTCTCCCCTGAACACCACCAGTTGTCTCAAGAGTAGCTGTACAAACCATGCAAAATTTACTATGGTTGTCCATATCTTGGAGGCCTTCCTTAATTTGATGCAGATTAAGGTCGTTGAAGTCATCCTACCCTACACAAACGAGATTAGGATGAAGTGATGGAAAAACCAACAAACAAAGTAACAATGTACAGTGTCAAAGTCCTCAACGGAATGGCACAAGGCCTTTTTGCAAGCCTGATCATAGGCTTGATCATCAAGCAGGGAGGGCTCTATCTGGATTCAGCAATAGTTGTGCAGATAGGACAAATCGCCCAATTTCTGATGGGTCCCGCCATAGGGGTAGGCGTTGCACTCTCTGTTGGGGCCCCTCCCCTTGCAGTATTTGCCTCGGCAGCGGTTGGAGCAGTAGGAGCTGGAACCTTCGTCCTTGAAGGCACTCTCGTTTCCAAGGTGGTCATCGGAGAGCCAGTAGGAGCACTATTGGCTTCCTTGGTAGGAGCTGAAGTAGGAAAACTGATCGTCGGAAAGACAAAGCTCGACATCATCCTCATTCCCCTCCTTGTCATTGCCGCGGGCTCTATCACAGGGATCTTCCTCTCTCCTGTAGTTGCAGCTTTCATGAATGCCATCGGAAATCTCATCAACCATCTTACCACCCTCTATCCCATCCCCATGGGGGTCATGGTTTCTGTCGTTGTAGGGATGGTACTCACCCTCCCCATAAGCAGTGCAGCAGTCTGCATATCCTTGGGCATCAACGGACTTGCAGCAGGAGCTGCGACCGTCGGCTGTTGTGCCCAGATGATAGGCTTCGCCTGTTCCGGCTATAAGGAGAACAAGGTTGGGGGCCTTATCAGCCAAGGGCTCGGCACTTCCATGATCCAGATGCCGAACATCGTCAAGAACTGGCGTATCTGGATTCCCCCAACACTCACCGCCGGCATCCTCGGTCCCCTTGCAACCACAATTTTCCAGATGGAAAACAATGCTCCCGGCGCTGGGATGGGAACGAGCGGGCTCGTTGGACAAATTAACACCCTTGCGGTCATGGGCGTAGCATCGTGGTGGAAGATTGTATTGTTGCATTTTCTCCTTCCAGCCCTCCTCTCACTGATGATATCCCATGGCATGAGAAAGAGGGGATGGATTAGAGACGGGGACTATTTGCTCTAGAGACCTACTCTTTCAAAGGTATACACGCATAATCCTGCACACCAGAGGGTGGTCTTTTGCCTGTTTCTGAGGATGGACTGAGGGTGTAACCATGAAAAGAAGTGCGGAACGGTATGTCTAGTTTCAACTAAATTTATGACAGACAACAAGTTTTGTTCCCATGCGTTTACTTGATGCCACCTTTACATTACAGGATAGCTATGATATTACTACCTAGTCGAAACTCTTCGACATAAGGAATTTTTGTGCACCCAATTCAAGAGAACAAGATGGGCATCAAGCCCATACCATCATTAGTACTATCCATGTCCTTTCCCATCATGCTCAGCATGATGGTCCAAGCCCTCTACAATGTAGTGGACAGCATATTCCTGGCCCAGCATAGCGAGGCAGCCCTTACAGCCGTATCCCTGGCCTTCCCCATGCAAAACCTGCTTATTGCAGTGGCTGTGGGAACATCCTTGGGAGTAAACTCCCTCTTGGCGAGAAAACTCGGGGCCAAGGATTATGTGGGTGCTGAAAAGGCTGCCAACAATGGTCTGACCCTCTCATTCTTCAGCTGGATCCTGTTTGCCATCATAGGGCTCTTCTTCTCCAAGACCTTCTTTGGATTCTTCACGGACGATCCTACCCTCCTCAAGATGGGAACGCAGTATGTAACCATCTGCTTCTTCTTCTCCTTCGCCATCTTCGTAGACATTACGTGCGAGCGCATCCTGCAGGCTACAGGGGACACTGTACGCCCGATGATCATCCAGAGCACCGGAGCCATCGTAAACATCATACTCGACCCCATCCTCATCTTCGGCCTGTTTGGCCTTCCATCCATGGGGGTATTGGGTGCAGCGATAGCCACTGTCATCGGCCAGCATGTGGCAGCCCTGCTTGCCATCTACTTCGTGCGAAAGAACAAGGAGGTGAAGATCAGGGCCAGGTACTTCAAGCTCGAAAAACGTACGGTCATAGACATCTATGCAGTAGGCCTGCCCTCGATCATCATGCAGGCCATTGGCACTGTCATGACAACCAGCCTCAACAAACTGCTCATATCCTTTGGTACAGCGGCTGTGTCGGTGTTCGGGGTATACTTCAGGTTGCAATCCTTTGTATTCATGCCCATCTTCGGACTGAACAGTGGCATGATCCCTGTATTGGGATACAACTACGGGGCAAAGAATCCCAAGAGGATGATGGAGACCATCAGGGTGGGCCTGATCGTCTCCCTCATCATCATGAGCACAGGCTTTGCCGTATTCATATTCTTCCCTGGGACCCTTCTCTCCTGGTTCAACGCATCAGAGGAGATGATGGCCATCGGAAAAATAGCCCTGCCCAGGATAAGCCTCTGCTACATCAGCGCCGGCATCTGCATAGCGCTGGGAGCTCTCTTCCAGGCAGTGGGGGACGGATACATCAGCATGCTGATCTCCATTACCCGGCAGATCATATTCCTGATTCCTGTAGCATATATCCTAGGGCACTTCTTTGGGCTTAGTGCTGTCTGGTATGCCTTCATCATAGCTGAAAGTTCTGCATTGGCACTCTCACTCATCTTCTTTGGGCGGGTATACAAGAAGCGGATACAGCCACTCTATGCTGTAAGCGCATGAGTTGACCCTAATCTCAGATTCTGAGGCTTTGAAACAAGATAAATAGACGAGTCAAATACTGGTGTAGCATGAGTATGTACACTTTTAGCCATAGCAATCACAAATGTATGCATGTATACTACAGGTGCCTACAAAACACAACATAAAAAATGCAAGGATTTGAGTTTTGGCTACCCTAATGTGGATGATTGCTACCTGCAAGAAACTTGAAAAAACATCCACCTGGGGCACGAGATACCGTGATAAAATCAAAGCTGTTTTGACCAACAAATGGTGTTGATCATGTACCCTTGGTTAGATGGGAGTATTTAGGAATGAAACTACTAGAGAAGATTGATCCTATAAAAGAGCAATTGATGAGCTTCGCCCCTTTGAGGGTCATCTTTTGAACGAGTTGAAACAATATTATCGTATTGGCCTTACCTGGTCCAGCAATGCCTTGGAAGGGAATACCCTCACAGAGAGTGAAACTAAAGTGCTACTGGAAGATGGCCTGACTATAGGGGGCAAGCCACTTAGGGATACCTTTGAAGCTATCGGCCATGCCAAAGGGTATGATTATATGTTTACGCTCCTTGGAAATCACCAAATAACTGTGGAAGACGCCCTTAGCATGCATCGCCTATTCCTAAAGGATATCAATCTTCCATTTGCGGAACGTATCGCACAGAACCAGTACTTATAACTGGATCGAAATATCCCGTCAGCAACGTCAAAGAGATTGAAATAGAGATGAAAAACCTGTTCCATTGGGTAGCTTCTGAGCGTAAGTCCTATCATCCTGTGGAGTTTGCTGCCCTTCTTCATAAGCGCTTTATCTTCATCCATCCATTCATCGACGGCAATGGGAGAATCTCCCGCTAACTTATGAATACAGCACTCCTACAGGACGGCTACATGCTCGCTATAATCCCACCGATTCTCAGGCAGGAATACATCGATTTCCTTGAACAGGCACATTCAAATGACCAACCGTTCATAGACTTCATAGCTGGACGGGTTCTCGAATCAGAGAAAGAGATCATGCGCCTTTTACATATACCCATTCCATAACACCGGAGTATCATCGGCAAAGACTTCGCTCGCATTTCAGCATGCCTGCACACGTTTACTGTGAGGAGCAAAGCAGAAAGAAAGCCTATCTTTCCCTGTGCAAAGTATCTGAGAATAAATTCTCGCAAGTCGATTGAACGGAAAGGTGTGGTCATATTCCCTGATTATCTTCAATTCAGATGCTATACGTTCGCTTACTCCCACTCAATCGTCCCTGGAGG
>CAZTXW010000075.1:0-9382 GCA_964617345.1 uncultured Sphaerochaeta sp.
ACTGTATGGTCCATGTGAACCCCGCCAAAGAGAGTCCAGCTGGAAAGAAATAGGTTTTCTTATTATACTATGGACATAAAGGAGTTCATTATGAGTAAAAAACATATACGTGCTGATTTTGTCCCTGATCACTATCAGTTTACTACTGATAAGGGAGCAACCTATGAGTTAGGTGAGACCGCTCCCTATGATTATCTTCTGGGAGCCCTCTCAGGCTGTCTTTTCGCTACCTTCGTCGACCTTGCAGTCAAGATGAAGGTTTCCTGGGAACATGTTTCTTTGGAAATTGACGGGATCAAGCGCGAGGAGAGTCCAACCACCCTCAAGAGCTGCACTGTAGCGGCTACAGCAACAGGGGTTGAGGATGAGAAGAAATTCATCAAGGCCTTTGAAACTGCAACCAGGTACTGTTCCATCTACCAGACCATCTCCAAGGTAAGTGAGATGCACTGGTCAGTGGATTTCCAATAGGAGCAACAATGGGTAGGCAATACACAAACATACAGCTGTTTGAAGCGTTTGAAGAGGCCCTGAAACACCTCATCGAGGATGATGCGGAACTCTTCACGTGGCCAAAGGCCAAAGTGAGTATTGCCCATACCTTTGCCACGCACTTGCACAGGACCCTGTGCAAGGTGCTTGGCCTCTCCCTGGATACAAGTAGCAAAAGCTATCTGAGCCTTCCTCAGAATATGAAGGTCGACCTGTTTGCCCTTGCAGAGGAGAGCAAAGCTGATATCCTCCTACATGACAGGGCAAAAAGCCGACCCTTGGCCATCCTGTTCAACCAGGACTACCTGAGCAAGCAACAGATAGAGGTACTGCACAAACTGGAGAAGGAGGGCTGTTCCCTTGTGTTGGGTGTATCCTTCCTGCACCAGAAGGATTACATCCTCATCTATCGTGCAAACGGGGAGAAGCTCGACTACTATCACTTCAGCAGAACGGGACATACCTCTTCCCTGCTCAAACAGCGCGAAGTCCCTAGTGCTGAGAGTCCCCTGCAGCTGTCACTGAATATCCAGAACAAGAAGAACCGCAGGAAGAGACAGGGCGTCCCCTCTATTTCAGAGGGTCAATGACCCGGTGCCTTCCGGTCATCTTGTTCACCCCACGCTTGTGCGCATCCTCGCACCCATTCCACGGCTTATCCGCATTCTCCGACTTGTACTTCTGGGTCATCCAGTAGACATCCTTTGCTATACGGTCAAGGTTGGACAGTTCCAACCGGGTAAGGGCCTGTACAAACTCCGGCTGGACTGAAGGAGACAGTGCCTCCTTGGACTGTTGCAGTAACCCTTGGAAATGATGGAGGCAGAAGCCCTTGCCCTCTGACAGGGCTTGCCTGAACTCGGTATCGTCACCCCAAAGATAGGCTGTGGTGTAGTAGTAGCGTAGGAGACGGTCCTGCATCGAAGTACAGACCAGACACCCTGCCTCACGCCTCTTTAGGTCTTCACTGAAATGTTCAATGGCCTTCTTGGCCAGTCTTGGATTCTTTGCTCCCAGTAGCTCATTGAAGGAGCGCTCAAACTTCTCACGGCTCTTCGCAAGGTAGGTATCTGTCATCAGGGCGACACCCTGACTTTTGTTGGCTGCGACCAACATCTGCGAATGCTTGTAGCAGAATCCATGTTCATTGACCCGTACCCTGGTCTCAGGGTTCATGACCGAACTTCCCAGGTAGAAGGAGATGGCATCATGCTGTGCATGAGCCATCAGATCACAGATATAGCATTCACTGTTGCTTTTTATTCCGTCCCAGACAGGGATAGTTTCCAATTGAATTTTCATACTGCTGATTGTAGCATGGATAGCTCTCATGGCAACAGCAATCAAGAGCAAGGAAGCATCATCCTTCCTTGCTCTTGCCAGCTGTCATATACAATGTCCGATCAGAGCATTACCGGTCAGCCTTGCTGAACGCCTTATGAATCACCAGCCCAAGGAAAAAGAGCACAACCCCTCCTATCAGGAAGAGGATTGGCATCAGCTTCATCTCGGAGAAGGTGAAGCCTATGATGTTCTGCAGTGTTGACGAATCTAGGGGTAGAGAACTAAGATCGTCTCCTGCTAGTCTCTCGAGGGTGCTGAAATTTGAAACGTAGCTGATAAAGCCAAGGAAAAGCCCCCCGGTCAGGGCAGTGGTTGCGCCAAACCATAGCAACCCTTTGCCAACTTTCCAGAACAGCAGGCAAAGTACTAGGAATACTATGATGACAACCCAAACGAGGATTCCAAAAATGGCATCCATTGTTCCAAGATACCCTCGCACCATCTCTAGGGTATCGGAAGCCATTTCATCAGCCAAGTCGGCTATCACCAATGATTCGGGCAATCCCAACTTGCCAACTATCTGTTCTGCTATCATAGGGATATAGGCACGCGGAGCTCCGAACATACCAAACAATTCAGCATCAGAGAGCTTGTCCAATCCTATTGCGATGTTTTGTTCAATCTCAGCGAGTTTGCCCTTGAGCTCTATCACAGCACTGAGGGAGGCCTTCTCCCCATTGAGCAGGTCCACCACATCATCGCTTACCATCACAGCCTGCTCTTCGATCCAAGCTTCATCCAGGGCATCGATTATCGCAGTGGAGATCAGATCCACTTGCTTGTCCACTGCAACCTTCTGTGTGGCGTCAGTCACTGCAGAGCCTCCGGTCAGTCCATCACGCACAATGGGAGGGATCATATCGCCAAGCATACCATGGACGGTTGACGCTATCTCATATTCTCCTACCACTGTGCGGTAGTACTGTTGGTCCAACAACGTCTTGTCGATACCTCTGTACATCATGAATCCCATTCCATACAGGATGAATACAATCGTGAGTAGGGTCAGAACGATAATTTTAAGCGTTTTCACATGTTTCTCCTTCTAGTCAGAGTCTAAGTTCATTTCACTAATCGAATAATGAAAGCTACATCGTGTGTACTTTCATAGCTAGTATATGGTGAGGCGCTTGGACGCACATGTCAAGAAAAAATATTCCAGGTGAATTTGGCTGATTTGAAGAGTATGGATAAGAAAATTGGGGATCAAAGGACTGTCTCCATGGGGAAGAAGAGACCAATGGTGGAATAATCCGATCATATGAGGGATACAGACTGCAGAGAACAAGCAAAGAATTCGGTAGTCGGCAAACCAAAAAACTAGGCCAGAGAATCATGCCTGATCCTCTGGCCTAGTAGATTGTTTTGTTTCCAGCGTCGTATATCCTGAGAGATCTACTGCCGCTTATGCTTGTATTGTCTCTGCAGCCCTATCGCTTTGAGAGAGCCTCAGCCTTCTTTTCGATATTTTCTGCGGTAAAGCCGAATACCTTAGCCAGATAATCGAGATTGCCTACCTCACCGAACTGCTCACCTACAGAGACAAAATCCATGGGAACTGGATTTTCCTTGACCAAAAAGCCTGCAATGGCCTCGCCTACACCACCAGCATAACGCCCGTTCTCGCATACAAGCACACGCTTGCAGCGCTTGGCAACCTCTGTGATGAGATCATAGTCCAGGGGCCTGATGGTATGCAAGTCAACCAGGGTTGCCTTGATGCCCTTCTTGACAAGAGCCTGTACAGCCTTGGTTGCTGCATTGACCATCACCTCTCCTGTTGCAATGATGGCAACATCCTCGCCCTGTGCAAGCTCAATGCCCTTGCCCAGTTCAATCTTGGTACCCACAGGATAGCGATGGCTCGCTCCCTTTCTGGCAACACGGGTGTAGGAACTCTTGTTCAGGTCATAGGCCTGTCTCATAAGCTCGTAACAGCTCTGGGCATCGCTGGGATCTATGATGGTGACTCCGGGGATCTGCCTGATGAGGGCGATGTCCTCAAAAGGCATATGGGTTCCACCGTTGTACTGGGCAGTGATACCGGGGTCGCTCCCAATTACGTGGACAACCTGGCCGGTATATCCTACGGAGAGGAAGAACTGGTCGTAAGCCCTTCTGGAAGCAAAACAGCCAAAGGTATGGGCATAGGGGACAAGACCCATGGAAGCGAGGCCAGCGGCGACGCCGATCATGTTCGCTTCAGCGATTCCACAGTTGTAGAACCGATCGGGATAAACCGAACAGAACGAATCGGAACCGATGCAACTGGAAAGGTCTGCATCGAGCATGACCACCTCAGGGTGTTCCTTCGCGAGGTCGTTGACAGCTGCCATGACGGCATCTCTCATATGTGCAATAGTGCTGGTATCTCTCATATCTTTCCTCCTTCACGCTCATAGAGGGCTTCTACAGCCTTAGTGGCAGCTTTCGCGTCGAATGCCATGCTATGGTTAGCTGTTGTAGCTTCACCGGGGGCAAACCCATAGGCCTTCACCGTATCCAGGATGATCATGCTGGGGCGATCGAGGACACTCTTTGCGATCCGGACTGCTCGGTCGATCTGCGTGAAGTCATGCCCGTTGATGCGCTGCACATGCCAGTTGAACCCGAGCCAACGGGTATCAAGATTCTCCATGCTCATAATGTCGGAGGTATAGCCGTCAAGCTGGAGGCGATTGAAGTCCGTGAAGGCTATCAGGTTGCCAAGCTTCCACTGTGCAGCAGTTACTGCCCCTTCCCATATCTGGCCTTCCTGGCTCTCACCATCGCCGATAACGACAAAGGTGTTCGCTTCGATCTTACGGATCTTCTGACCCAATGCGATGCCGATGGCGGCACTGAAGCCCTGACCCAGCGAACCACCGGTAAAATCGACTCCCTTGGTCTTTTTCATGTCACAGTGGCTGGGTAGGTTGGTTCCACCCTGATTGAGGGTATTCAACTCTTCCAGGGGGAAGTAGCCTTTCTTTGCAAGGGTTGCATATACCGCAGGACCTGCATGACCTTTAGAACAGACAAATCTGTCACGATCTTCTTTCTTTGGGTCAGAAGGGTCAACCCTCATCTCGTGGTAGTAGAGGTAGGTAAGCAGCTCCACAATGGACATGCTCCCTCCAATATGGCCTGATCCGAAATTGCCAATCTCTTCGATGGTGAGTTTTCGAATCTCCAAAGCTACCTGCTTCAGTTTTTGTACATCAAGCATTGCTTTCTCCTTTTATGTGTTTCCATATTTCATGCGCATAAGTTGCTCGCAGCGCGCATCATCCAGTGTCGAGACATCGTAGCCGTGACTTGCCATCTGTATCGCTATGGTAGTCATCTGGGCAGCACGTTCGAGCAGTTCCATCTTGTCAAAGGCCTCGAGCAGGGATTTCCCCAAGGCGACAGCCCCATGGTTCTCCAGAAGAAGCACCGAATGGTCAAAGGCCTGTATTGCAACCTGCTCGGCTAGGTTGACTGTCCCCATCAGGCGATAGGGGACCATTACAGGCTTCTCAAGGATAAAGTAGGATTCAGCTATCATGGTGGTGTCGATGGCGCACTTGCCGTCCTTGGTGATGGCAGTGAAGGCTGAGGTATAGGTAGGGTGGGCATGAACAATGGCACGACAGTCAGGACGTGCTATCAGGGAGAGGCGGTGCATCTCTGTCTCTATGCTTAGGGGAAGCTCAGGGGTGAGGCTCTTGCCTTCCATGGTCACCACCGCAATGTCCTCAAAGGTAAGGAGGCCCTTGTCCAAGGCTGAGGGGGTGATGCAGAACAGTTCATCGCTTATGCGCAAGCTGATGTTTCCACCGCTTGCTGTGGTGAGCTGACGATCATACAGACGTGTCATGAACGCTGCGACTTGTCTGCGTTCCTTCTCATATTCTCTGATATTCATGAGGCGAGTATAGCACGCATTGAGGCAACTGTTAAAGCTTCCTAAGCTATATACCTTGAGGAGGGAAGGTCGTTTTGGTACAATGGGCACTGTTATTGCAAAAGAGGAGACATAAAAAGCATGCGCATGTCCAATGTATTTTCCAGAACCCTTCGTGAGGCACCAAACGGTGCAGACAGCAAGGGGTATGAATATCTGCTTCGTGCAGGATTTATCCGCCAGATGGGTGCCGGGGTCTTCTCGCTGCTACCATTCGGGTTCAATGCGACCAGGAAGATCAGCCAGATCATCCGCGAAGAGATGGATGCCATCGGAGCCCAGGAGCTTCTGATGCCTCTGGTAAACACTGCAGACATCTGGAAGGAGACCGGTCGTTTCTACAGCATCGACAAGGAGATGAGTCGCTTCATCGACCGAGGTGGGCGGGATATGGTACTTGCCATGACACATGAGGAAGCTGTCACCGATATCGCCAGAAGCGAAATCGACAGCTACAAGCGCCTACCCCAGCTGGTCTACCAGATCCAGACAAAGTGGCGTGACGACCCCCGCCCCCGTGCAGGTCTCATCAGGGTGCGTGAATTCACCATGAAGGACAGCTACTCCTTTGACAAGGACCAGGAAGGCCTGGATATCCAGTATGCCAAGCACTACAAGTCCTATTTCAGGATCTTCGGCCGCTGTAACCTGCCTACCATCGTAGTAGGGGCTGACAGTGGCATGATGGGTGGCAAGATAAGCCATGAGTACATGTACCTCTCCTCCATCGGAGAGGACACCATCATCACGTGCGGCGAGTGTGGCTACACTGCCAACCGCCAGATAGCGACCTTCAGGAAGACCTACCACCTGCAAGAGGCAAAGCCTCTTGAGAAGGTACTGACCCCCGACTGCAAGACCATTGAGGACCTTGCCCTATTCCTCAAGATTGAGAAATCACAGACTGCAAAGGCTGTCTTCATGGTAGGGACGTTCATCGATGACGAAAACGGGGAAGAGGAAGAGAAGCTCATCGTCAGCGTCATCCGTGGGGATCTGGATGTTGAGGAGAACAAGCTGCAGAATGCAACCAAGGCCAACGCTTTGCGTCCTGCCCATCCTGAGGAGGTCATGGCAAAGAAGATGGTCCCAGGCTATGGGTCGCCCATCGGTGCATCAAATGATGTCATGGTAATCGTTGATGATTCGGTTGCAAAGAGCAACAACCTCGTTGCCGGCGCAAACGAAGAGGGATACCACCTGCTGAACACCAACTTCGAGCGTGATTACACAGGTATTGTAGCCGACATTGCAAGTGCAACGGCAGGAAAACCCTGCCCAAACTGCTCAAATCCCCTCACCTCTTCCAAGGGCGTGGAAGTCGGCAACATATTCCAGCTGGGAACCCGCTACAGCGAGGCAATGAACTGCTACTACCAGGATGAGGGTGGAGTAAGGAAACCTGTGATCATGGGATCCTATGGTATCGGGGTAGGAAGGCTACTTGCCTGCCTTGCAGAGGAGTATGCCGATGAGCTGGGCCTTGCCCTGCCCATAACCGTAGCTCCCTACCAGATCCATCTGGTAAGCCTGGTAAAGGATGCCGAAGTGGTGGAAGGGATATACAAGGATCTGACCTCACAAGGCATCGAGGTGCTCTATGATGACCGCAAGGAGTCTGCCGGGGTGAAGTTTGCTGATGCGGACCTCATCGGGCTTCCCATCCGCATCACAGTGGGCAATCGCTCCCTGAAGGAAGGAAAGGTCGAGGTAAAGCTGAGAAGCAATCTGGATGAGACACTTTCCTATGACCTGAAGGGTATTGCTTCTGAGATGAAGGCCCTGATACAGAGCCTCACCGATGCCATCAACGAGAAGATAGTTGAACCGGAGTGGGACAAAGAGGCGAAATAACAAGGTTATTTTTAGCTTGTAGAAAGCAAGAAGAAACGAGAGAAAAGACTGAAAAGGTAAGGGGATTCAGATTGAATCCCCCTTCCTTATATCTATTCAGTTGTAAGAAATACATCTGGGATCATGTATCCATTTCAAGTCCATAGACAACCTACTGTGTATAATTCAGGTAGGAGAAAAGAGATAGGATCGTCTAACTTGGATTAGAGATATAGAGCATTATGACACGGTTAGCAGTTTGTCCAGAAGACCAATTCTACCATTTTCTCTATGGTTAGCAAACCAATACAATCAGCAAATGTTTCAAATTTATAATTAATACGGTTAAATTTTATAAAGACCGAATTTATTATAATTATTGATTGTTCTTGTACGCTTCTTGTGCAATAATGACACTGAAGGAAGTGCCATGGAAAATAAACCCAAACCCCTACAATTCCCATTTCCGGAAAGAAAATTCATCAGAACCAGCATGATGCTTGAGCTTGGATACAGCTACTATATGATACAGCGCTTTGTCAAAGATGGCATCATTGCAAGAATCAATGGGAACACCTTTGAAAATCTCCAGTATGGGAAGGATGAAAACGAATTTCTGTATGTGAATGGATATATTGAACAAGGTGTCGTTTGTCTGATGAGTGCAGCAGTGTACCATAGTTTGAGTACGTTTAGACCATATCAAATCGATGTGGCGATTCCCAGCAAGTCAAAAGTATCAATTCTTCCGCCTTGGCCATCCATTGGGATCTTCTACTTTTCTGACAGTCGTTATCATCTTGGTATGGAAAGAATCACCTTTGACGGGGGATCATGTGCCATCTACGACAAGGAAAAGACCGTATGTGATCTGTTGACCTATAGAAATACGTATGGTCAGCAAGATTGCCTCGCTGTGTTGAAAAACTATCTGAGAGAAGAAGAGCGCGATATAAACAAACTCATCCGTTATGCACAGCAGCTGAGAAGTTATACTATCTTGTCAAAATACCTGGAGGTACTCCTTTGAATATTGTTGAGTCCACCAAAGCAAAACTAAAAATAGGGCTGTAAAGAACAACCGTTCATATATTGAAATCATTACAGTATATGGGTGCTGTATCGTTAACCACTATCACCTTACAAGCAAGAGATATGACTAGATTACTCAGCTGACAGACAACACGATCATTGCTGGCAAGCAATCAGACCAGAAAACGTAACAGTTACCCTACTAAATGAGAAAACCACCAACAAAGAACTCTGTTGGTGGTTTCAATACATGATTAAGGTATTCTTAACCCATTCTTAGGGTTTCCTCTATAAAGCTTCTACCATCAGAGCTCTTCCCCTAATCAACACTCGGAAACAGCAACTACCCTATCAGTGTGCACCCATCTTCTTCAGCTGGGTTACGATGTAGGTGCGCTTGGCAGCCTTGGCATACTCGAGTACAGAGTGGCCCTGGTAGTCACGTGCATTGATATCAGCTCCAGATTTGAGCAACTCTGATATTACGCGGGTCTCCTCATTGGAATTCACTGCAAGGATGAGAGCTGTCTCACCAAGGTAATTTCTTGCATTGAGGTCGGCTCCCGCTTCCAGAAGGGTTGCGATCACTTTCGGACTCGAACTCTTGTTAGCTGCAAGATGGAGGGCATTGGAGCGGTACTTGGGCTCAGCTTCCTGAATGTCTGCACCAGCTTCGAGCAAGGCCTTGAGGACGTTCACCGAGGAGTTGTATTGGGCAGCAAGCATGATGGGAGTGAGACCCCACTCATTCTG
>CAZTXW010000076.1:0-9375 GCA_964617345.1 uncultured Sphaerochaeta sp.
ACCCCCAGGGGATTGCCATTTACCTTGAGGCTCATCATCTGTGTATGGAGATGCGCGGAGTACGGCAGATGGGAACGATGACGCGCTCCACTGTCTGGCGGGGGGCCTATGCCGCAGATTCGTCCCTTCGCTTGGAGTTCTTCGCATCCTGTGGGGTACAATGCCATGGATAGCGCGAGGTTTGTCCTCATCACCGGGGGAGCTCGGAGGATCGGACGGTCGCTTGCCATGGCTGTTGCCCGCTCTGGCTTTGATGTGGCTGTCCATTACCTGCATTCCCGCCCAGAGGCAGAAAGCCTGTGTTCGGAGATTGGGGGGCTTGGAAGAAGGGCTATCTCCCTTCAGGCAGATCTCTCACAGCCAGAACAGGTTATGACACTGGTTTCTCGGGTTACCGAGCATGGACCATTGGTTGGTCTGGTACACAACGCCTCGATCTTTGAGAAGTTGGATTGGGAAACTGCAGGGCTCGAGGAATGGAACCGGCATCTGATGGTCAACCTCACAGCACCTTTTCTCCTGAGCCAGGCATTTGCCCATGCATTGCCTTCTGGGGGGCAAGGGCGAATAATCTCCCTGTTGGATTGGCGCTTGTCGCGCCCAGGGCCCGACCATCTTCCCTATACCATCAGCAGGTCAGCCCTCGCCTCGCTGACCAAGTCCCTTGCAATTGCGTTAGGCCCGAGGATAACCGTAAATGCCCTGGCCCTGGGGGCTGTCCTACCGCCCTCCGATGGGAATAGGGATTCGCGTATACTGGACAACGTCCCCTCAGGGCGTTGGGCAAGCCTGCAGGAAATTGATCAGGCCTTGGTCTTTCTGCTCACTGGTCCGTCGTATGTGACAGGTGAGATACTCACCATCGACGGAGGAAGGCACTTGCTGTAGGAGGGAGATAGTATGGATCAGATCTTCATTACAAACTTGGTCGCTCGTGGGATCATCGGGGTCAATGACTGGGAACGTGACAAAGCGCAGGAGATCGTAATCAATGTAGTGATATTTGCAGACCTGCATGCTGCCGGGGTGAGTGACGACATTCATGACAGTGTGAATTATCGTACGATTGCCAAAAAGTTGCTCAATCACGTTGAAACCACCCAGCGCTATACCTTAGAAGCGTTGGCGGCGGACCTGGCCCGACTCTGTCTTGAGGAGGAAGGGGTACAGAAGGTACGCATTCTCCTTGAGAAGCCGGGTGCAGTGAGGTTTTCAAGTTCCGTGGGTGTGGAAATTGAACGAACCGGGGATGATCTGCCATGAAGGGACATCTGATCTGCTTGCTCCTAGGATCGAATATACGGGCAAAGGAGTTCCTGCCCCAAGCTGTTGAACATCTGCGCGAACATCTGGTTGTCTTGCGCACTTCCTCAGTCTGGGAATCCCATGCAGTGGGTTCTGATGGTCCTGCCTTTCTCAATGCTGCTGTCCTGGCCATGACGCATCTGGATGCCGGTAGTCTGAAAGAGCTTGTGATAAGACCCGTGGAGGCACAACTGGGCAGGGTGCGTACACAGGACAAGAGTGCTCCCCGCACCATTGATATTGATCTCATACTGTTTGACCAACAGGTAGAGGATCCTGACCTTTGGACTCTTGCTCACATAGCGGTTCCCGTTTCTGAGATCGTTTCAGATTGTGAGTCGGAACAGGGGGAACAACTCAGGGATGTTGCCTTGGTCGCAAGGAGGAAAACTCCGATTTGGCTCAGGGAGGATGTTTCTGGGTATCCGTTTTCAACGGTATTCCAAAACCATACTGCAAGGAGGCAATGCATATGGGAAACGTGACAAATACCGATCAGCGACGTGTCAACCACACCAAAATTGACGATGAAGGAATCGCTATTCTCAGCAGCCTAAAGCAGTATATCGGGGGCACTGGTATGGAGCCACTTCTCGTAAAGTTGGTGAAACTTCGTGCATCCCAGATGCATGGCTGTGCCTGTCGCATTGCCATGCACACAAAGGATGCCCGTACTCAGGGGGAGAGCAAGCAACGCCTGTATGGAGTGAGCACCTGCAGGGAGAGCCCCTTCTACAGCGAACGCGAGAGGGTAGCTCTCCCAGGGAAAGGAGCAGGACCTGCGATCAGGGAGAATCCTGTTCCTGACGAACTATATGACCAGGGTACGAAGCATTTTAGTACGCAAAAGGAGTTGGTCGACCTGACAATGGTGGTACTCACGATCAACTCATGGAATCGTCTGGCCATCCCATAACGAAGAGTATGTTGAATGCTGGTGATGGGTACTGAAGCTATCACCCAAAAGGAGGTGTGTATGATACGGATAAAACAGGTGTATGAGGACTATGACGCTGATGATGGGCAGCGTTACTTGGTCGATCGACTGTGGCCACGAGGTATGAGCAAGGAGAATCTGGTAATGGATGGGTGGCTGAAGGATGTCGCCCCTAGCAGAGACCTGAGGCAGTGGTTTGGCCATGACCCTGACAAGTGGGATGAGTTCAGCAGCCGTTATTGTGCAGAGCTGGACAGTAATCCCAGTGCCTGGAAGCCTTTAATCGAGGCTTCCAGGCAAGGGGTGGTAACCCTGCTTTTTTCTGCTCACGATTCTGAGCACAATAATGCCGTAGTGCTGAAGGCATATCTGGAAAAGCAGATGGAAGTCTGATGGGTACCTGCCCAGGTATTGCACATGCGATTTCCTGCCAGCATGTGCAACACCCACATACAAAGGAGTTAGCAATGAACCAGAAAATGTATACGTATATGATTATCGGTGGAGGTCTGACAGGTGATGCTGCTATCCGTGGCATTCGGGAATTGGACAAGAAGGGGACGATCGGCATGATCTGCCTCGAGCCAGACCCCCCGTATGTTCGTCCGAAGCTATCCAAGGACCTGTGGAAGGGAAAACCCCTGGGGAAAATCTGGTGCGACACGCAGAGTCTGGGAGCAGACTTGTTCTTGGGACGCAAGGCAATCGATCTCAATACCCAGGATAAGATCATCAGGGATGACAAGGGTGACGAGTATTGCTATGGCTCGTTGCTCCTTGCAACTGGAGGTACGCCAAATCATCTTGCTTTTGGTGATGATACGATCATCTACTATCGTGGTTTGCAGGATTATCACCGATTGAGGGCGGAAAGCGAAAGCGGAGAATCGTTTCTTGTGATCGGAGGAGGCTTCATCGGCTCCGAGATTGCAGCAGCCCTTTCGATGGTGGGCAAGAAGGTAATCATGGTATTCCCGGAACAGGACATTGGTTCTAGGATATTCCCTGCAGAGCTCTGCCGGTACATCACTGACTACTACCGACAGAAAGGCGTCGAGGTTGTTTCAGATGACAGTGTAGCCAGCCTCGACCATACAGGAAAGAGGGTTTCGGTGCGCACGCATGGAGGGCGCTCTTTTGAAGTGGACTCTGTTGTTGCGGGAATCGGGATTCATCCGAACACAGACCTTGCCGAACAGGCTGGCCTGCTGGTGGGCAATGGGATCATTGTCGACGAACATGCGCAAACCTCCTCCCCTGGAGTCTATGCCGCAGGAGATGTGGCTAACTTCTATCATGGTACGCTTGGAAAGCGTATGAGGGTGGAGCATGAGGATAATGCTGTCCAGATGGGAAAACTGGCAGGGAGAAATATGGCTAAAGCGAATGAGTCCTACACCTATGCTCCCATGTTCTATTCCGATCTCTTCGAGCTGGCCTATGAGGCTGTGGGTGAATTGGACAGCTCGTTGGAAACTGTTGCTGACTGGAAGGATCCGTTCAAAAAGGGTGTAATCTATTATATGCAGGATGGTAGGGTGCGGGGTGTCCTGTTATGGAATGTATGGGGCAGTGTCGATGCTGCACGGGCCTTGCTTGTAGAGGCAGGACCTTTCACTGCCCATGATCTCAAAGGTAAGCTATGAGGAGAGTGTGTATTGGATACAGCAAGCTATGTTGCCTTTCCACCCTAACAGCTCTGAAAACCAGGATACTCAGTATGATGCCATAGGCGATGAGAATGTATGTCATGTATGCGATGTCTGTGACGCTGAACAAAAACGAGGTAAGCGTCGGTCCTATGATGGCTCCTATGCTACCTCCTCCTACGAGGTACATGATGAGATGCCTGTCCGTATAGTTTTCAGTGCAGTTTTCAATGATGAGGACCCAGATTGGGCCACAGGCAATTCCTACAAGGCAAACAATGGCCATGACCAGGGTTGCAGAGACTTCTGCCCCTACCAGGGTAAAGATGCACAATGCCGCAAGTAGGGCAATGACATGCCCTACGAGGGGAATGCGTGTGGTCTTTTTTGTAAAGAAGATGAAAAAGAAACGGGAGGCAGTGAGGCCAACCCAAAAACTGGTGAGTGTGAGTGAAGCTGTAGCACTACTCATCGCATAGGCATTTTCTAGAAACACAGGAAGCCAGCTACCGAGAGAATTTTCAAGGATCACGTAGGTCATCATAGTGAAGAACAACCACATGAAGCTTGCATGATCCTTCAAGCCCTGGTGTATGTCAACTGCCTGGATCTCTTGTTGAGCGTCAGGGATTTTTTCTGTTTTCCTAGGAAGTATGAGGATGAGGACTACGAAGGCCACCCCTAGGGCAAAAGCTCCTATGGCCGTACCAATTTGGGGGACCTTGAGTCCTCCTTTCAACAAGATACCTACAATGAGGGGTGCACTTAGTGCACCCGCACCAAAGAAGAATTGTGAAGAGTAGAGCATACGCGGTCCATCAGAAAGGAGGGTCGTTCCAATTGATTCTACAAGCCCTCCGCTTCCTCCGATGATGATCATCATGATGGCAAGCATGACAAATGAGCTACTGTAGCCTATGAACAGCAAGGATGTGGCAGAAAGGAACAGGGCCGCTATTGCAATCTTGATGAGCGGGAGCGTACGGTTTTTATGGAGGTTGCCTATGCCTATGGCTCCCAAGGTGAAAGCTGCTGATTGAAGGAGAAATATTGCTCCAAACCAATGGGAAGGAATTGAAAACTGTGCTGAAAAGTAGGTGACTAAAGCAGGGAGGGTGTTCACCGAGATAGCGAACGCAGCCAAACTAATTACCAATCCAATCTTACGTCTTTGTGTCATGCGATATACCCTCTTCTCTTGAATGACTTGGTAGTATACCGAAAATTGCAGATTGTTACATATGCTGGGGATTCTGGTTGTAGTGCAACAGAAGGCAACTACTCCCCCTACTGAGACAAACTATGTTTTACCTATGTAAACTGGTAGTGGATCGAGACTGAAAAGCTCACCACCTGCACCTATCTGGCACAGGTAGGTGTAGGTATGTAGGGTTGAGCTTTTTCCAAAGAGGCTTCAGCAGATGAGAAAAAAACCATATGCTGACAGGAGGATCCCTCCTGTGTTTACTTGGAATAGAGTTCTACCACAGCCGATTCTGTCACCTCATAGTCAATATCGTTTCGTGAAGGGAGAGCGACAACGGTTGCCTCGAACTTCACTTCATCGAATTGTAGCCACGACGGTATGCTTCTGTTCTGGGAGAGTTTGCGCAGGGTGAGTGCCTGTCTTGCCTTGTCACTGACTGTGATGACGTCGCCGACTTTCACCGTGACCGAAGGAATATCGACTCGTCTTCCATTGAGCCTGAGATGGCCATGATTGATCCTTTGGCGACTCTCTCTGCGAGTGGCGGCGAGTCCCAAGCGATAGACGATGTTGTCAAAGCGTTGTTCAAGCAGGACAATGAGGTTCTCCCCCGTATTGCCGCTCTTTCTTTCAGCTCGAGTATAGATTAACTTGAACTGTTTCTCCAATACACCATAAATGAAGCGGAGTTTCTGTTTTTCAATAAGCTGACGCGCATATTCACTTTGTTTGCGCCTTCGTTTGGTCTTTTGTCTTCGAATACTTGGTTTGTGTGTATATCCAAGTACCAAGGGGTCTATTCCGAGATAGTTACATCGTTTGAAAACTGGAGTTCTAGATATTGCCAAAGTGTAGTACCACCTATGTATACTTATTATTAGCCTTCGCTAACAATTGATATGTATACCAAATATAGAGTTTGCTTGCAATGCATGTGCCCCCTCATTCTAGAAGGTTTTTCCAGGATCAGTTCTCTGACAGCGGTAGGTTGTTTTCACTGCCATCTCGTGTGTACTGCTCAGTATGCAGTATATGTAAGATCGTCTACTGTTTTACTATGCTTTGAGGTACGAAATGAGGATTCAAGGCTTCTCCAATATTGCCGACCACCAAATTTAGTTGTATCTTCAAGATATACCAGAAAAAGGAAGGTACAACATGAAAGTAACATTTGCAGGAAATCCCGTTGAATTAGTTGGAAAAGAGATACATGTAGGCGATACAATTGGCAATTTTACTGCGGTAAACAATGATCTTAGCCCTTTTGCCTTGAGTGAAATACAGGGCAAGAAACTGATTCTCGCCGTGCCGTCTCTCGATACCTCTGTATGTGACGCTGAAGTAAGACGTTTCAATAAGGAAGCTACCAAACTCAAAGGCGTTACGGTCATTGTTGTTTCGATGGACCTCCCCTTTGCGCAAAAGCGTTGGTGTGGTGCTGCTGGGGTAGATAACGTAATTACAGTAAGTGACTATAAGGATCGTGAATTTGCCCATGCCTTTGGCGCATATTTGCCTAATGTTGGGCTCATTGCCCGTTCCGTATTCCTATTGGATGCACACAACAAAGTCACCTATGTGGAGTATGTTCCTGAGGTAACAGATCATCCTGACTATGAGGCTGCACTCAAAGCACTACAAGCATAACAAAATTGTTTCTTACAGTTATCCCGGGTTACAAGGTCTTTGTAACCCGGGATTTTTCTTTTTCCGAAGATTGCTGCCCTTGTACCGTTACATATCCATCCCGTGGTATGACCAGGAAAGCGGGTGAAGGAATCATGCTAGGTGAAGAGGCACGAGAGAGAAGGCTTCACTACCAGTGATGGGAACTTCAGAACCATAGCTTACCAGCAAAGACATCTTTCGGGGAACTCTGTGATCATCCCAGCACAATCTTACAGACAAACGTTCGCCGCCTTGGCCCGTCAAATTCACAGAAAAAGATTCCTTGCCACATGCCAAGGGCAAGCTTTCCCTGTACGATAGGGACCGTAACACTTGAGCCCATGACTGAGGCCTTTAAGTGGGCTGCTGAATTGCCTTCGGCATGCAAAAACCTTGGCTCATCAGCAAAGCTCAAGTCCAGAGCCAGCAAGAGGTCATGCACCACATCGGGGTCTGCATTTTCATTGATCGTAATTCCAGCCGTAGTATGGGGGCAATAGATGATCGCGAGTCCTTCAGTAATGTAGTGGGAGTCAATATATTCCTGGATTCTGTTTGTGATCGGAACAAACCCCTCGTGTGGGGTGGATAGAGAAAATTCTTTCATCATGGAATCATTGTACAATGGTGTGCATAAGCGAAGCAAGGAAGCTTTCATAGGGCAGGGGACATTTTATCCTATACATTCTGTCGGGATCGCAAACGGTATATCCGATAGCAACCGGAACTAACCAGATCGCATCGGAAAAAGGCAATCCCCTTGATTTTTCTCACTTCAATATCAATGGCCGTGTGTTTGGGGCTTAGGGAGCGGTTGAGACTGAGGAAGAAGCCACCATTTCCAATGTTTTTCTGGGACGTACGTATGGATTCAACCACACGGTAAAGATGGCAATGCCTGTGATCTTGCCTGCCTTGCTCAAGCTCAACTGGCAGGACTAGTTTGCAGGCTCTGCCATGGTTGTGGTGACCTGCATAATAGGGGAAGATGCCAGGAACAAGGATCCGAATCTACAAGTCAAGGGTGGGAAGGGTTCGGATTTTTCCTTATTGCAAGTGGCTTTTGACTGCTGTGATCGCTATGACAGGGGATATGCTCAGATCATACTGCAATGTAACCTGGAAGATAATCTCCTGGGAGTCCCTAAGCTTGCCATAGAAACATATGGGATCAGGGGCATTGAAATTATGTTTGGACAAGGGGCAAAGGGCACCCAGCCCGTTATTCAGGTACAGGACCTTGAGACAGCTCTTGTCAAGCAACAGAGAGGGAATCTGGTATACCCCGACCCTAGCGATCCTTCCATACAGAAAGCCTATAAATACGGTGTGTGCCCGAATTTTTATACCTATGGGAGATTGCCCATGTGGACAGAAGAGCCTCGTATGGCTCATATAACACAGTAGAGAGAGTTTGGCGTCCGAAACATATATTTCAAGATGGCGGGATATGACAGGGTGGATTGTGAACGTGTGCTTCGCATTCAAAGATTGATATGGTCACCTTTGATGGAGCTGGTGGTGGTTCAGGCTACAGCCCTTCAAAGATGATGAACGCGTGGCCCTACCCACCATATGCTTGGAAGATGTCGTGGTTCGCATATGTGTTCGGTTACGATCTGAAGGGTTCACCCTGCCTGCTATTGTAATGACAGGTGGATTTGCAAGTGAAGACCAGGTGTTCAAAGGTCTTGCGTATGGAGATGGCATGTATTGGGGATAGGGGTGTGCCGCGCTTCTATTGCTGCTGCCATGTCCGGTAAAACCATTGGGGACCAGATTATGAGTGGAAATGTGCCCCAAAGGATCATATGGTTCGACGATTGAAGATATCTTTTGTGATCTTCCTGGCTTGCGCTCCCTCTATGGCACAAAGGCAAATCAGTTCTCCACCGGCTCTATAGGTGTCTTTTCCTATCTCAATAAGAATGCATGTGGCTTGAAGCATTTTGCTGTCCTGAATCGTAAGTTCAATATGGACCTTCTGAACAAGAGCGACCTCATCCTCCTTACATTCGAAGCGAGGACCCTGATGGCAAATGAATGGTTCATACCATAAAAAGATTACGGCATAGATAGTACTGAGTAGGGTATTGGCACCTACATAGGTGCAAGGGTCATAGATACACTGGCCATTTCATGGTCATGGTTTGTTTTTGTGTGAGGTGAACTGGAACTTCTAAGCTTACCATTAACCGTATTCTGAAGATTTATCGAATGGCCATAATCTTAAGAAATATATGAAATAGCAGTAGTGGTACCATCGTCATCGAGTTCTTCTTGCAGTGTGTGAATTTGTAAAAATTCCTTTTCAGAGTCAGCAGCAAGCAAAGGTTGTAAGACTAAATATTGACCACTCTTTTTAGAGCCTTTCCATTGAATGTATTTTTTATCACTCAGTTCTTTAATAGCTCTTTGTACAGTTCTAATAGGGACCTCTAACGTATCTGATATTTGCAATTGTGTTAGTTTATCATTTTCCTCAATTATTTTCAAAACTAATAGTGAACTTTCGGATAGTTTGTTCTCATTGATATTTAACCCACCATTTACTCCACCATTTACTCCACCATTTACTCCACCATTTACTCCACCATTTACTCCACCAT
>CAZTXW010000077.1:0-9371 GCA_964617345.1 uncultured Sphaerochaeta sp.
ATAAGGATAGTGATATTGATATAGCTGTTGTTTTTGATCTGTTAGATGATTCCAGATTAGAAAAAGCATTCCAGCTCTATAAACTCCGCCGGGATATTGATACTCGTATAGAGCCGATACTCGTTCAGAAGAATAATGATTCAAGTGGTTTCTATAACCATATCAAAGCAACTGGAAAGGTTTTGTATCAGGAATAGAAAATACTAAATAATACGCGAACTAAAAAAACGTGTATGTTGGGTTTTATGAACTTGTCCTTTCCCAGTGAAAATTCACTCCAAGTATATCCCTAAGCGTACAAAAGAAAAGGTGACCTATTTTAAGGCCACCTTACTCATCTCTAGCGCAGGATCCTATCCAGCACCGCTGCATTGTTTCTCCATTTGTCCTGGGCCTTTACCCTGAGGTCGAGCTGCAGTTTCTTGCCAGGGAAGATTGCCCTGATCTCAGGGGTGCAACCCTGACGGATCTTCTTGATGTTCGCTCCATCCTTGCCTACGACAATACCCTTCTGGGTATCCCGCTCCACGATGATGGCGGCCCTAACCCAGATGGTATTGGTCTGTTCATTGTGCTCGATGTCCTCAACGGTCACATAGATGGCATGGGGTATCTCCTCGGTGACAAGGTTGATAGCCTTCTCGCGGATGATCTCGCTGATGCGGAACTCCACAGGCTGGTCGGTATAGGCATCCTCAGGATAGAGCAGCTCTCCCTCAGGTGCCAGCTTGTACAGCTCGATGAGAATCTCATCGACACCTTCGTCAAGCTTTGCAGAGGCGGTCACGATGACAGAATTGGGCAGCTGCTCGGCAAGGAATGCCTTGGCAGCGTCATGCTCACCTATGGTGAGGATGTCGCTCTTGTTGATGCAGCAGACAACCGGGCTCTTTATCTTTGCAAGAGTCTGGGCTATGGCAAGTTCCTCTTCACCTGCGGTACGCTTTGCATCTATGAGGTAGAGTACGACGTCACTGTCTTCAAGGGTCCTGATCGCAGTCTCCTGCAACCTCTTGTTCATGGTCTTGTCGCTCAGGTGGTAGCCAGGGGTATCGGTGAAAATAAGCTGGCCCCGAGGGTCAGTATAGATGCCTCTGATGGCATTGCGTGTGGTCTGGGGTGTGGAAGCGGTGATGGACACCTTCATCTCGGTGATGGTATTGAGCAGGGTGCTCTTGCCGGCAGACGGCCTTCCTATAATAGCAACAGTAGCACATTTCATGAACAGATCCTCCACGCTCAAGTATAGCGAATCATACCGGCAGTGAATACAGAATGGCCCTGATTCCTCAAAGCGATCCCACTAAGGGCCTATCATCCCTTTTCAATATCCCCCTTATCCCGTATACTTGGTCAAAACGCGAAAGCGACAAACCTTTATGAAGAGAGGCTTTTCATGCCAGAAAACGAAGAGAAAAAACCTGCAGCACAGGATCCCCAGATAAACGAGAAACTCCTTAAGACCCGCTCCATCATGCTCAGCGGTGAGATCAACAAGGAGAGTGCAGAGCTTGTAATCAAGCAGTTGCTGGTCCTGGAAGGCGAAAGCAACGACCCCGTAAAGATATTCATCAACAGCCCCGGTGGCGATGTCGATGCCGGCTACGCCATCTTTGATATGGCTCGTTTTGTCTCCTGCCCCGTGACCATGATCGGTATGGGCCTTGTGGCAAGCGCTGCTGCCCTTGTCCTGCTTGCTGTTCCTGCAGAGAGAAGGCTTGCACTTCCCAACTCGACCTACCTCATCCATCAGCCGATGAGCGGTATGAAGGGTGTTGCCACCGATATAGAGATCCATGCCCTGCACCTGGAGAAGCTGCGCACCAAGCTCGACGCGCTCATTGCCCAGGAGACAGGCAGAACCCCCGAACAGGTCAACAAGGACACGGAAAGAGATCACTGGCTGTCGAGTTCAGAGGCACTGGCCTATGGCTTGGTAAGCAGGATCGTACAGACAAGGAGTGAGCTCTAGCACCCTATGGGAAAGACAAAATACCTCAGCGAGACTGAAAAGCAACAAGGGCGAAAACATATGTACCGGCAGGAAGTATACAATGGCATTGCATACAGCCTGCTAGGCGATACCATCGTCTACCTGTTGGCCATCTACTTCGGTGCAGGGAACCTTGCCTTGGGATACATCGCCTCTGCTTCCTACATAGCGGGGGTAGTGCTTCCCTTTGTCTCCATAGTATTCAAGGGTAAAAACCAGATCAAGGTGCAGTCGGCCGTTTGGTTGGTCCGTGGTATTGTCTGCTTTGGCTATGTGGGCCTATTCTTTTTGACAGGTAATGCTGCAGTGCTCTTGCTGCTTGGCATCTACACGGTATTCAACATCTTCCGCATGATTGGCATTGCCCTCAATGATTTCACCATGAAAAGCATCAGCAGTGTCTCCAACCGGGGCAAGGTGGTGGCCAACGTCAACGTTGCCTACCAGAGCTCCTCCATGGTCGTGCGCTGCATCACAGCCCTTGTTCTGGGCGTACAGTACTTTTCCGGTCTTATCGGCCTTATCGGACTGCAGATCATCGGGGCGATCATGAACTTCTTTGCAGCCTATGAAATGTCCCTCATCCCTTCGCGTAGCACCATCACCCACAAGAAGGGCAGGACCGTAGTGACCATCTTCACCGAAGCGATGATGCAGTCCTCCTTGAGCAGGCGACTTATCCTCAGATGGCTCGCCACAGCTGTTGCCGTCATATTCGGCCTTACCGTACCATTTCTCAGAATTGAGCTTGGACTGTCAAACAGCATGGTCGTGCTCTACTCTGTGGTGCTGGGCCTCTCAGTGGTGGCTGCCTCCTACATTAGCCGTCAGTTCTCCGACCGCCTGGGTTCACGCCCCCTGGTATTCATCTCCACCCTATTCTCCCTCTTCTTCTTCCTTATTTGGGCGCTGATAACTCCACAGGTGGCACCGGTCTGGTTCTTTATCCTTGGATTTTTCACCAACTTCTTTGTCGGGCTCATCGTCCTTCTGGTGTTTCGCCTGGTGCAGCAGGTGATGCCCGATGAGGATGCTGTCGGCTTTAACTCCATGGCAAACTTTGTTATTGCGATCGTAGCATTCCTGGTAGGTATCATAAGCGGTCTGTTGGCTGACAACGGGGATATTGCCCGCTCGCTTTTCATCCTCGACGGCAGATCTGCAGGAAACAGCTATACCCTGGTATTCATCTTTGCCATGGTCCTCACTGCCATAGAGGCCCTGGTGGCTGCCAGGCTCCAGGAAGTGGGCGCCTACTCATCACAAGCTGCGGCTGCAGTCGTGTTCTCCATGCACGGCCTGAAAGCTGTCTCCATGATCGAGAAGCTGGAAAAGACCACCGACCCTGCAAAACGGAGATTCCTGATGCATTCCCTTGGAAGCAACTACAACAATATGGCGACCAGCGAGATCCGCTCGATCCTTGCCTCGCCCTTCTCCTCGGATAAGATTGAGGCAGTGCGTGCCCTTGCCGACAGGCCCCGCAAGGCTGTGCTGGATGACCTGATCAAGGTAGCACGGGATGATGACTCCTATGTGCAGCTCGACGCCATAGCAGCCCTCGGTTCATACAAGAAAGATCCCAAGGTCAAGGAGGTGATGCTCAACCTCCTCAAGCATGGCAGGTGGTCATCGGTTCGCTCGATGGCCAGCAAGACCTTGGCCCGCATAACCGATACCACCGAATACCTTCCTCTGATAAACGAACTTTCCCACTCTGCAAAGCATATTGACGAGGTCATTGACTATCTCATAGCAAAGCGACACATGGATAAGGATGGCTCCTTCTACCAGGAGTTCTTCATCTCCGTCGAACAAGGAAGAAGCGCTACCTTCCGTCAGACCCGCTATGCTGTCATAGCATCCTTCTTCAAGTTCGGCTCTCCCAGGCTTTCTTCTCTCTATGAACAGTTGAACAGTGGGAATATCAAGGGTTTCCTTCCCAGTTTCCTCTCTGAGGCAAGGGACCTGAACCAGATAGACCAGAACTATGAATCGGTACTCTCGATGTTCTACAACCACAAGTGGGCAGAATTGCGGGATTTCTGTCTCTCTATCCTTGAGGAAACCAATGTTTCCTATGATCCTTGCCTGGAGAATCTGAAGGTGGGGATCCTCAAGTCTCGTGAAATGGATATCGACCTGTTTGATATCCAGGATGCCCTGGCAGGGCTCTATTTCTCCTACTCATTGGGGAAAAATACCAAAATCTGAAGCAAGGGAGGGAACTTTTCCCCTTACCCTTGTACCATGAAAAAAATTCCTGTCCTCCTTGCTCCTCTCCTTGTGCTCACACTTCTCCTTCCTGTGGGGTGTGGGTGCTCCCTCGATGTTCAGGCTCCCAATGAAAAGGAGTTCAAGATCCTCACCTACAATGTACAGAACCTTATGGACGATACGCTCGATGGGGATGAGTACCCTGAGTATCGTCCCTCCGAAAAGTGGACTACTGCCTCCTACCATATGAGACTGAGGAGACTCAACGGTATACTTACAGACCGCAGCATCGGGCTCTGTGATGTCCTGGTACTGCAGGAGGTGGAGCATGACAAGGTGGTGGCAGACCTTCTGGAGCGCCATCTCGGGCGCAAAGGCTACACGTGGTATGCCGTTGCCACAGGCGAAGGCTCCGCCATCTCTGTGGCTGTAATTAGCCGCAATAAACCCAAGCATGTTGCCCTGCACGCTGTAGAGGGTGCAAGGCCCGTCCTTGAAGCGGTGTTCGACACCGAGCGAGGCGAAGTTGTCATCTTTGCCGTACATGCAAAAAGCCAGGTAGGAGAGTTCGCTGAGACTGAAGCCTTGCGCCTCGGGCTGTGCCGCGTACTCAAGGAGGCGGCAACAAGACACGAGGGTAGCCTGGTCCTCCTCTGTGGTGATTTCAATACCGATCCCGATGCATACAAGGACAACAGATCCGTCCAGCCGGCTCTCATCGACATTGGGGAGCAGAAGGCACGCACCTATATGGGCAAGGGATCGCTGGGTATCACAGGCAGACGGGATCTTGTCTATGCAGATGTCTGGTATTCACCTTTCATGGATACGAAAAATAGGTTTGACAAACCAGGAACCTGCTATTTTGCAGGTTCCTGGCATCAGTATGACCAATTCCTTGGCAACGGCTTGTTGTTCGATGGGTTGGGGTGGGAGTATGGCTCTACTGCGATAGTCGCCCCGTCAGGTACTGTGAGAACTGACGGGACGCCTATGGCCTGGAACCTGTCAACTCTTAGCGGCGTCAGCGATCACCTTCCGCTCCTGCTTACGCTTTTGCGCAGGTGAGGTGGAGCCGTCCTTGGGGAATTTTAGTTCATAGAATATCTGCTCCAGCTCAAGGGCTATGTTGATGTTATGCACGACCGGCATGATCCCATCATCCTGTAGTTGGGCTTTGAGCGTGATGGGGCTGAAGTTCAGTATTCCCATGATGCCTGCCTTGATCAGCCTCTCGTAGCTGTCGTTTGCTGCCTGTTCGGGGACGGTGATGATGCCAGCTGTTACCTCAAGGGCATCGACCACCTCATCAATGCGATTGATGGGGTAGATGGGTACCGGATGCGAAGCGTCGCTGTAGACCATGGGGTCGCTGTCGAAACCGGCGACAATGCGTATGCCGTCCGGCTCAAATCCGTTGTAGTGCATCAGGGCCTTGCCGATTCTCCCGCAACCGATGATAATGCAGTTCTGAGGGGCTCCCTTGCCTAGGATCTCGCCAAGGGACTTGAGCAGGTCATGGATTTCATAGCCACCACGCTTCTGTCCATAAATTGCCAATTGCGAGAAATCCTTGCGCACGATTGCAGCCGAAACCCCCGCTGCATCAGCAAGGTTATGAGCGAAGACTTTTTCCAGTCCGATAGATTTCAGACGATTTAGGGAGCGGTAGTATCTTGTGATTCGTATCAATTGGTCATTGTTCATGGCAAAACTCCTATTAATGTGATAAATTGTATATTAAACAGGGTAATTGGTCAATATTTAATTACAAAATGGAGGAGTTTGGTATGGTTATTACCATAAGTTGTAAGAATATGGTGACACGATTTGTAAAATAATGCTAGAATGGGCAAACTGAATATTTTGGGTACTGGAGGTTACATGTCGGAAACTAACAAAAACAAGTTCTCGTCTGAGTTAATCTCTTTCATCGAGGAATGGAAGGATAAGCCGGGCAATCTCATTATGGTTCTCCATAAGGTGCAAGAGGAACAGAGCTACATCTCTCGGGAGGCAGCTGATACAGTTGCAAAAATGCTAAATGTTCCCTTGGCAACCATCTGGGGTGTTGTTTCTTTTTATCACTTTTTCAAGCTTACAAAGCCAGGTGAGCACAACATACAGGTCTGTATGGGTACCGCCTGTTATTTGAAAGGTGCTCAACCACTTATTGACGAGTTGTCCAAGCAGCTGACCATTGATGTCGGTGGTGTGACTGACGATGGTCTCTTCTCCTTAGAAGCTGTTCGTTGTGTTGGTTGTTGTGGGCTCGCCCCAGTTCTTACCGTTGGCGGGGAAGTATTCGGCAAGGTCACTACGAACCAGATTGCCGGAATTATCGCAAAGTACAGATAAGGAGTGCGAAACAGCTCATATGCATATCTTTATCTGTGATTTTCTGTTGGACATTGTCCAGAATTCCTTTGAGGCAGGTAGCACCGAAGTGCTCCTTACCCTTGAGGAGGACGATACCCTCTTGGTTTGTACCGTAGAGGACAACGGAAAGGGAATGGATGAGGATCTGAAAAAGCGGGTACTGGACCCTTTCGTTACAGATGGGGTCAAACATACGAAACGTAAGGTCGGTTTGGGGTTGCCATTTCTTGTACAGGCTACTGCAGCTTGTGAAGGGAGCTTCTCCTTGCATTCAGAATTGGGCCGGGGAACAAGGATCACTTGCAGTTTCCCCCTCAATCATGTGGATACACCTCCCTTTGGGGACCTACCTTCAACACTTCTGGCTCTGATGAGCCATCCTCTCGCCGATGAGTTTGTCGTAAAGCGTACACTTGCGACAGTCAAGGGAGAAGGGGGATACGAACTCTCCAAAGGAGAGCTCACTGACATTTTGGGTCAGTTATCCTCCAGTGGTACCTTAAACCTTCTCAAGAAGTTTTTGGTATCACAAGAAGAGGACCTGGAGCCGCTGTATGTGTCCCGCTCGCCTTTGTTGGCATGAGCCGCTGTTTTATACTACCTAGGAGACCAGATAATGGCTAAAATGACACTTGAAGAGCTGAGAAAGCTCAGAAATGAGAAGCAGAGCGCACTGCAAAAGCGCGATATCGAAGGTAAGGACTCACGCGTCATCATTGGCATGGGCACGTGCGGTATTGCCGCCGGTGCCAAGACTGTCCTGGACACATTCCTTGCAGTCCTTGACGAGCACCAGATCGAAAATGTATCAGTCACCCAGACTGGATGCATGGGACTTTGCTATGTGGAACCAACCATTGAAATCCTGGTTCCCGGCATGCCTGACACTATTTATGGAAACGTGGATGCTGAAACAGCAAGGAAAGTTGTTGAGCAGCACATCATTGGAAAGCAACTGGTGACCGATCACCTCTTTGATCGACCTGCTGCTGACATCATTCAGAAGGACGGGGGTAGATAATGGCTTTCAGAAACTACATCTTGGTCTGTGGAGGTACCGCTTGTGAATCGAGCCGTGCGGACCAGATTTATCAGAACCTTGTAAAAGAGTGTAAAGATCAGGGAGTTGCTGACGAAGTGCAGGTCATCAAGACCGGCTGTTTTGGCTTTTGTGAGCAGGGTCCCATTGTAAAGGTTCTTCCTGAGGACTCCTTTTATGTGAAGGTATCTCCTAAGGATGCACACGAGATTATCTCTGAGCATATCATCAAGGGTCGTGAAGTGACCCGTTTGCTCTACGACAAGAGCGAAAGTCGCAAGCATGCCAAGGTTGAGGACATCCAGTTCTACCAGAAGCAGTTCCGCATTGTACTTCGCAACTGTGGATTCATCGATCCTGAGAATATCGACGAGTACATCGCCCGAGAGGGTTATGAGGCCCTTGAGAAGGCCCTCTTTGAGATGACCGGCGAAGATATCATCGAGGAACTGAAGACAGCTGGCCTGCGAGGACGCGGTGGTGCTGGCTTCCCTACCTGGATGAAATGGAATTTCACCAAACAGGCTGAAAACGATGTGAAATATGTTGTTTGCAACGCCGACGAAGGCGACCCCGGTGCCTATATGGACCGCTCTACCCTGGAAGGGGACCCGCACTCAGTGCTTGAGGCCATGACCATCTGTGGTAAGGCAATCGGTGCTCAGAAGGGTTTCATCTATATCCGTGCAGAGTATCCCCTGGCTATCAATCGCCTAGAGATTGCCATGGCCCAGGCCCGCGAATATGGACTGCTTGGCAAGAATATCCTCGGAAGTGGTTTTGACTTTGACATTGAGATCCGCCTTGGTGCTGGTGCCTTTGTCTGTGGTGAGGAGACAGCTCTCTTGCAGTCGATCGAGGGAAAGCGTGGCATGCCACAACCTCGTCCTCCATTCCCTGCAGTGAAGGGCCTTTGGGGCAAGCCTACTGTCATCAACAACGTTGAGACATGGGCAAACATCCCTGTCATCATCGCCAAGGGTGGTAACTGGTTCAGCAAGATCGGTACAGCCGACAGTAAGGGAACCAAGGTCTTTGCCCTTACCGGTAAGATCAGAAACTCAGGTTTGGTTGAGGTTCCCATGGGGACCACCCTACGTGAGATTGTCTTTGATATCGGTGGTGGCATAGCCAACGACCGAAAGTTCAAGGCAGTACAGACCGGTGGACCCTCCGGTGGAGTAATCACCGAGGCTGACCTTGATACACCGATCGATTTCGGATCCCTGGTACGCATCGGTTCCATGATGGGCTCAGGCGGTATGATTGTCATGGACGAAGATGACTGTATCGTAGACGTTGCCAAGTTCTACCTGAACTTCACCGTTGATGAATCCTGTGGTAAGTGTGCACCCTGTAGAATTGGGGGACGTTCACTGTGCAATATCCTGGAGAAGATCACTGTGGGAAATGGTGTTCCTGAGGACCTGGAGGCCATGACTGCCATTGGTAAGGCAATGCGAGTGGGTTCCCTCTGTGCCTTGGGTCAGACAGCACCCAACCCGATTCTCTCTTCCATGAAGTTTTTTGTTGATGAGTATCGTGCCCATATTGAAGACAAGAGTTGCCCCAGCGGTACCTGTAAGAAATTGGTCACCTATTCGATTCTTGCTGACAAGTGTATCGGCTGTACAGCCTGTGCGCGCAAGTGTCCTGTCGGTGCTATTACCGGCGAAAAGAAGCAGATCCATATAATAGACCAGAGCACCTGTATCAAGTGTGGTGTCTGTTTGGAGACCTGTA
>CAZTXW010000078.1:0-9314 GCA_964617345.1 uncultured Sphaerochaeta sp.
TCTCTTTGCATTTACCAGCTTTGCAGCAGGGTAAGAAAGAACGCAACAGCCTTGCCCACGTTGTCGCTGTGTATCCTCTCATCAGGGGCATGCATCCTCTGCACCTCAGCCTTGTCCATCTGGGCAGGGGTGAAGCGGTAGATATGTTCACAGAGCCCCTGGTACTTGCGGGCATCCGTTGCTCCCAGCATCAGGTAGGAGGTGACGATCGCCTCTGGGAATACAGCGGTGATGGTTCTTTTTACCAGGTCGAAAGCCTCCCCTGCAGTAGGAGATTCCCTGGAGCTCTCCTCGTAGCGGGTGACGGTGAGGGATACCTCCTCATCGGCTATGAGAGCCTTGAGATGCCTGATGATGCTCTCCTTGTCATCCCCGGCGAGAAGGCGTGTGTTGACCACAGAGGTGGCTGTCTGCGCTATGACGTTGCTCTTGTCGCTTCCCTCCATCATGGTAGGTACACTGGTGGTCCTGATCAGTGCATTGAGGGTGGGGCTTCTGGAGAAGATCATCGTAATCAGGGGCTTGGTTAGCCAGAGGTTGAGAAAGAGGAATGCAAAGGGGAAGGGGGCCTCTACTCCGATGTTGGTGAGCATAGCCTTCACTGGCTTGGTAATCCTTGCCTCTTGTCTGCCCGACTCGATGGCTGTTACCGCCTTTGCAATCTTTCCCAGTGCGGTAGGCATGAGGGGGGTTGATGAGTGGCCAGCCTCGCGAGTGCAGCTGAGGCGTGTGTCCATATAGCCTTTCTCTGCAACTCCCACAACGGCAATGGGGCGCTCTATGCCCTTGATATAGTTTTCTGAGACCACACCTCCCTCATCAAGAAGTAGGGAGAAGCTGAGGCCCATCCGTTCGAATTGCTCTGCTATGCGAGTTGCCCCTTCGATACCCCCGTTTACCTCTTCATCACAACCAAAGGCGGCATACCAGGTTCGCTTGGGCTTCTTGCCCTCCTGCAGCAGCAGTTCAAAGGCTTCCAGTATGGCTATGAGCTGCAGCTTGCAGTCAAAGCTTCCCCTTCCCCAGACATATCCATCTTCCAGGGTCCTTGCAAAAGGGGGATGGGTCCACTCCTCGTCGTTTGCCGATACCACGTCCTGGTGTGCTGTAAGCAGGCCAGGAAGGGCGGTGGTATCCGCTCCTTCAAACCGGTAGATGAGGTTGTGATCAGAGTCGCTCTCCAGTTTC
The DNA here is from genome assembly GCA_964617345.1 of uncultured Sphaerochaeta sp. Taxonomy (GTDB): domain Bacteria; phylum Spirochaetota; class Spirochaetia; order Sphaerochaetales; family Sphaerochaetaceae; genus Sphaerochaeta. Next base: position 1,189 of record CAZTXW010000078.1, read on the forward strand.
AGATGCTTTTCACAAAGGGGGAATGCCTCTGCCAGATAGGAGGCCAAGCGGGTAAATTCCTTCCAATCGACACTTTCCTTATCCTTGCTGCTCACCGTCCTGAAGGATATTGCCCTCTGCAGCTTTTCTATGGTTTTTCCTGCATCAGGAGGTGATACGCAGGGTATCTTCTCATGTGGTTTCTTTCTGAGAACAAGGGTTCTCACAATACCTATTACTATAAGTAGTAATAATATGGCTATTAGTATGAGTATGAGAAACATAAAAAACCTCTCTGCAATATAGTGTTTTTTACAGTATAATGGTATATTGTAATATAACAATAGCGTACAGATAGGTTTAGGGAGATTTGAGCATGCCCAAGAAGATTGACCATGAGGAAAGAAAGGAAAAGATACTGCAGACAGCCCTGAAGGTTTTCGGGCGTGAAGGATATCGGGATTCCAACCTCTCTCTCATTGCACAGGAGTGTGGGATCTCACGACCAACCATCTATCAGTATTTCAAGGACAAGGAAGAGATCTACTACTACGCGGTAAAACTGGTTACCGGGCGCATGTTCGCCAAGTATGCAACCCTTGCCTGGTCCTCCGAAGACAACTACATGGATAGGATCAAACGGATATGCTCGGAGATTATGGACACCGCAACCGCCCATGAGGGGGAGCTGACCTCCCTGGTGGATGTTATGCTGCAGATGAAGAAAGAGGGGCGTGATTTCAACGAGATTGTCATGAGAAGGACAGCAAAGCTTACGATCCTTTTCAAGCGCCTGCTGCGCATTGGCATCAGCAGTGGGGACATCGTCGAGTGTGACATCAACAAGGTCGCTGATCACATCCTGCTGCTGCTTGAGTCCTCCTGTTTCCAGGTAGCATTCCTGGATACCTTTGAGATGGCCCTTTCCAAGGAGCTCATCGCCAACTACCTGGAGTTCTTCAAGGCACACCCAAAGACTACACCGGTCATACGCCGTTCCTAGCCGACAAGCCATTTTAGCAGTATATTGCTAGTGTACAGGAGAGGGCCCCTTGGGGTCCGTTGCCTCATATCCACATAGTGAGGAATACATATGAATATAGACAAAATGACCATCAAACTTCGTCAGGCAGTCGGTGATGCCGATATACTGGCGAATGATAGGGGTAGTGCGGAGATAACGAGTGAGCATCTCCTGCTCGCCTTGCTCAACCAGAAGGAAGGGTTGCTCACCCCGCTATTCGAGCGGTTGGGAGTTCCTCCCAAACAGGTGCAGGCTGCCCTCGAAGAGCTTGCAAACAAGCTTCCCAAGGCCTATGGGGGCAGTGTCAAGCGAACTATCTCAGCAGCTTTGGGAAATCAGCTGTATGCTGCAGACAAGATTGCCTTGGAGTTCAAGGATGAGTTCCTGAGTGCTGAACATATTCTGCTTGCCATCATGGATGACCCTTGCCCAGCCAGCAGGGCGTTGAAAAAACTGGGCGTTACCCGTGACGGCATCATGCAGGCATTGCAAAGCATCAGGGGGAACCAGAGCATCGATACAGAAGATCCCGAGAGTCGCTATCAGGCCTTGGAGAAGTACTGTAAGGACATGACCGCCCTTGCCCGCTTGGGCAAGCTCGACCCTGTCATCGGACGTGATGAGGAGATAAGGCGCCTGATGCAGGTCCTTTCCAGAAGGACCAAGAACAACCCCGTGCTCATCGGTGAACCTGGGGTGGGAAAGACTGCAATAGTCGAGGGGCTTGCTCAGCGCATCAACCGTGGGGATGTCCCTGAGTCCCTGAAGAACAAACGCCTCTTGTCCCTTGATGTAGGCTCGCTGGTTGCAGGGGCTAAGTTCCGTGGGGAGTTCGAGGAGAGGCTGAAGGCTGTCATAAAGGAGGTGACGAGTGCTGAAGGCTCCATCATCCTCTTTATTGACGAACTGCACACCATCGTAGGGGCCGGGGCAAGTGAGGGCTCTACTGATGCATCGAACCTCATCAAGCCTGCCTTGGCTCGTGGGGAGCTTCATACCATTGGTGCTACGACATTGGATGAGTACCGCAAGTATATTGAAGTCGATAAGGCCCTGGAGCGTAGGTTCCAGCCGGTCTACACCAATGAGCCCTCTGTTGAGAGTACCATTGCCATATTGCGAGGCCTCAAGGAGCGCTATGAGGTGCACCATGGGGTACGTATCAAGGATGAGGCCCTTGTAGCCGCAGCTACGATGAGTAACCGGTACATCACCAATCGCTTCCTTCCCGACAAGGCCATCGACCTGGTCGATGAGGCAGCCAGCCAGTTGAAGATGGAGATCGAGAGCCAGCCTGAGGAGCTCGACCAGATCGAAAGGAAGATCCTGCAGCTGAATATTGAAGAGCAAGCACTTACCCGCGAGACTGATGATGCAAGCCTTGAACGTCTGGCGAAGATTCGCAAGGAAGTGAGTTTTCTGAAAGGCAAGCGGGATAGCATGCAACTGCAGTGGGGCAATGAGCGTAATGCCATCGCCAAGCTGCGAGAGAAGAAGGCGAGCCTGGAACAGCTGAAGATCGAGGAGCAGCATGCGGAGCGCGAAGGCGACCTTGCAAAGGCTGCTCAGATCAAGCACGGCTCGATCCCTGCCCTACTGAAGGAGATCGAAGAGCAGAGCTCTCTCTTGGCCCAGGGTCAGAGTGAAGGCAAGCAGATGCTGCGCGAGGAGGTCAGTGAAGATGACATCGCCAGGATTGTCAGCAACTGGACAGGGGTGCCTGTAGCTAAGATGAAGGGCAGTGAGATGCAGAAATACCTGCAGCTTGAGAACACCCTTTCAGAACAGGTAGTCGGGCAGAAAGAGGCTATCACAGCCCTCTCTGATGCCATCAGGCGAAACAAGGCAGGCATCGGCGATGAGCGACGTCCCTTGGGAAGTTTCCTCTTCGCAGGTCCTACCGGAGTGGGTAAGACGCTGTTGGCTAAGGTGCTGGCCTCGTTCCTCTTTGATGACGAGAAGGCACTGACCCGTATCGATATGAGTGAGTATATGGAGAAGTACTCGGTGAGCAGGCTTATCGGAGCGCCTCCGGGGTATGTGGGCTATGACCAGGGAGGGCAGCTTACTGAAATTGTCAGGAGAAGGCCCTATTCGGTCATCCTGTTCGATGAGATTGAAAAGGCGCACCCGGATGTCTTCAACGTCCTGCTGCAGCTATTGGATGATGGTCGGCTCACCGATGGGCAGGGTAGGGTCGTCGACTTTACCAACACCGTGATCATCCTGACCAGCAACCTGGGCAGTTCGCTTCTCTTGCAGCCCCATGATCCGAAGGAGGCCCGCAAGCAGGTGCTTGCCATCATCCATGACTCATTCAAGCCTGAGTTCATAAACCGCCTTGATGAGATTCTGATCTTTGAGAGCCTGGGTCCTGAGCAGGTCAAGAAGATTGTGGGCATACAGCTGCAACAGCTTGCACAGCGTCTTGAGAGGCGTGGGTATAGTTTGAGCTGGGATGATGAGGTGGTGGATTTGGTCTTCAAGGAGGGCTTTGACGCCTCCTTCGGGGCGCGTCCTGTAAAGCGTGCTATCCAGAGATTGGTGGAGAACCCCCTCTCGGTGCAGTTGCTCACAGGGACGTTCGTCTCAGGATCACCTATTCGCTTGACCCGGGTCGATGATGCTGTAGTTGCCGTCAAGGCTGAGGATGCATGAGCAACTCTGCGTAGGCGTGTATTGTATCGATGTCGCGGACATACGCCTCGTCGTTGACAATACACTGCTCTACGTGGAATTCCTGGAGTAGGCCATGCATGGTAAAGGGGACTTTCTGTTCAAGTATCTGCGCCTTGAAGCTTGCCCTCAAGAGGACCGGGTGGCCGATCTGCCCTTTATAGAGGGGTCGCAGTGCATCAGCGGATGTAAAGTGTCGGGCAAGGTACTGGTAGTGGGTAGCTTGTATCAGGGGCATGTCGGCTAGGGAGATGAAGAAATCCTCACCGTCACGAAGGGCCTGTGCCCCTACGAGGGTAGAGGAGCCCTGGCCTTGGGAATAGTTCCCATTGTAGGTTACCAGGAGATTTGGGCAGGCAAATTGCTGCAGAGCCTGCTCTATTTCGGCTTTCCGGAAACCCGTGACTACAATTGTATAGAGCCCGGCCAGAAGTGATTGCTCCACCGCTTGTGCAATGATCGGTTGCCCCCTGTAGGGAAGCAAGAGCTTCTCACCCCCACTTCTCTTCCCTAAACCTGCCGCAAGAAGGATGTTTTGCATATGCATTCCTTGTCCTAGTCTTTCTAACGTATTATACTCCTATTCACTATGTTTGCCACCTATATCAATTGTCTCTCAGTGATTATCGGGTCCCTGCTAGGACTCTTCTTCAAGAATCGGCTGAAAAGCTCCTATAGGGAGGTGGTCTTCACCTCCTCAGGCTTGATAACCCTGGTCATCGGCATCTCCATGGCGATGCAGACCGGCTCGTTTCTGATCCTCATCTTCTCCACAGTGTTGGGAGGGTTTGTTGGATATGCACTCTCCATTGAGGACGGGGTGCTCTCCTTGGGGACCTGGATCGAATCAAAACTGGGGAAGAGGGGTGGGGACGAACAGGCTGCCAAGAATTTTGCCTTGGGCTTTCTCAATGCATCGCTCCTCTTCTGTTCCGGGGCGATGACGGTGGTGGGCTCCATACAGGCTGGAACCACAGGGGATTATCAGCTACTGCTGGTGAAGTCTGTCATGGACGGTTGCATGGCCATCATCTTCAGTGCAGTCTATGGCCCCGGTGTCATGGCGAGCGCTCTGGTCATCCTTGTGTACCAGGGGTTCTTTACCTTGGCAGGTGGTTTTATCTCCCCCATATTAGGAGAAGCAGGCATTGCAGAGCTCTCTGCAGTTGGGGGCGTCCTGTTGATGATGATCGGTTTGGGCTTATTGGACATACGGAAAAGCAAGACAGGGAATTTCTTGCCGGCGATGCTGATAGCTCCTGCCCTGGCGGTTCTTTCTCCCTATGTGCTGATGCTTTTTTCCCCTGTGGGGCTCTAGGGTCTCTTCTTCATGTAGGTGAGCAAATTGTAGATGATATCCTGTTCCTCATAGGTTAGGCTTGATACCATCTGCATGATAGCCTTGAACTTCGGTGAGTGGTTTTCAGCCGCTTCCTCATCGTCTGAGGGTTCCCAATCCAAGCCGTACTCGAGGTTCTCAATACTCAACCCCGTTTGGGCGGTGAGGATCAGGAGAACTTCCATAGGAGGACGACGATTGTTGTGAATCCAGCTGGATAGGGTACTTCTCTTTACATTGAGCATCGTGGCAAGGTCCACCACACTTGGTGTTCCCAAAAGGGTTATTACGCGGTCCCAGAATTTTTGCATGATTAAGAATATACCAGTATTTTTCCCTTGATTGCTAAAAATGCGTCATAATTACCAAAAATTTATCACATAATTCGTATCTGCTTATGATAGAAATACCTATCATTCTTGTTTTGCCAAATTCATGTCATTTTGGAAGGGTTCTGCCATATATGAGGCACCGGGCCCCTTCTGGGACCCGATGCCGTAGGTGGTTTGACTATTTCTTCATTGCATCCTGCAACGCGGTCTCAATGCCATTGCCCCGTTCGACAGGGCATTTCTTGAGGCCCCAGATATCATTGGCATATTCGCTGATAGTCCGGTCACTGGAGAATTTCCCGCTGGAGGCAATGTTGAGGATTGCCTTGCGGTTCCACTCATCCTGATCATCCTTATACAGCCTTCGGGCACTCGTATGTGCATCTGCATACATGCGCAGGTCTGCAAAATGGAAGTACTTGTCCCCGCCTTCAAAGAGACTTCTGCGAAGTGGCTCAAAGATATTGGGTTCGTTGACATTGAAGTATCCGGTTGCAAGAAGCTGGACCGCATCCTTGATCTGGGGGTCACCCATAGCCCAGGAGAAGGGATCATACTCTTGTCCCAGCTTGGCGATCTCATCTTCGGTATGCCCAAAGATGAACATGTTCTCCTTGCCCGCTTCCTCTGCGATCTCCACGTTGGCCCCATCCATCGTCCCGATGGTCAACGCTCCGTTGCACATGAACTTCATGTTTCCGGTTCCTGATGCTTCGGTGCCTGCTGTGGATATCTGCTCGGACAGGTCGGTTGCAGGGATGATGCTCTCTGCCATGGTTACCCTGTAGTTAGGCATGAAGTGTATGGACAGCAGCTTGTTCGTCTCCTTGTCGGCATTGATGACACTGGCAATGTTGTTGATCAGCTTGATGATCAGCTTTGCATTGACATAGCCGGGGGCTGCCTTGCCTCCGAAGAGGAAGGTCATTGGAGGCATGTCCTTGGTTGCTTCCCCGCCATTCTTTATATCGTTGTAGATCAGCATGATGTTCAGGGCATTGAGCAACTGGCGCTTGTATTCGTGAATACGTTTTACCTGGACATCAAAGAGGGTGTTTGGGTTGATGATCATGTCGCAATCTTTCTTGAGGAAAGCTGCTGCCTTGATTTTGTTTTCCTGCTTGATCTTTGCAAAATCAGCAACAAAGGCCTTGTCGGTTGCAAAGGGGGCAAGCTTGGAGATCTGACTGTAGTCAGTTATCCAGCCATCTCCAATTGCTTCGGAGATCTTTGCAGCCAGTTTTGGATTTGCATCAAGCAGCCAGCGTCTCTGGGTTATCCCGTTTGTCTTGTTGTTGAACCTTTCGGGGTAGATGGTGTTGAACTGGGGGAACATCTCCCGCTTGAGCAGCTGCGAGTGGAGGGCTGCAACACCGTTGGTGCTGTGGCTGCCGATGATGGCGAGGTTCGCCATGCGCACCTGCTTGGGGTTTGATTCCTCTATGATGCTGATCTGCCTGAGTACCTGCGGCTGAAGGGGGAAGAAGGATACTGCACTCTGCATGAACCTGTGGTTGATCTCATAGATGATCTGCATGTGCCTGGGAAGGATGGACTGCAACATGGGAAGTGACCACTTCTCCAAGGCTTCCGGCATGAGGGTGTGGTTTGTGTACCCCATCACGCTGTTGGTGATTGCCCATGCCTCGTCCCAGGTAAGGTCTTCCTCGTCCAGGAGGATGCGCATCATCTCGGGGATTGCCAGGGATGGGTGGGTATCGTTGAGTTGGATTGCTGCAAAGTCAGAAAATTCGGACCAGGCGTGATTGCCCCGCTTGAAGGTCTGCACGATATCGGCAAGCGAGCAGGCAACGAAGAAGTACTGCTGCTTCAGGCGAAGCTCCTTTCCCATATAGAGGGTATCGTTGGGGTAGAGGACCTGTGAAAGGTTCTCAGCTGAGATTTTCGAGCGGACTGCTTCGGTATAGTCGCCTTCGTTGAACTCGTGGAAGTCGAACTCTTCAGGACTCTTCGCAGACCAGAGCCTGAGGGTGTTCACGGTCTTGCACCCATAGCCGATGATCGGCATGTCGTGGGCGACGCCAATGACCTGCTCCCCGCCTAGCCACTTGAAGGTGTCCTTGCCTTTTTCGCGGATAAGCCTGACTTCGCCACCAAAGCGTACAGTGAAGGCGACGTCGTGGCGCTCAATTTCCCAGGGGTTGCCGTATCTGAGCCAGTTGTCCGGCTGCTCCACCTGCCATCCGTTTTTGATCTGCTGGCGGAAGATTCCATAGTTATAGCGTATGCCATAGCCGTAGGCAGGATACTCAAGGGTTGCAAGGGAGTCGAGGAAGCAAGCGGCCAGCCTTCCCAACCCTCCGTTTCCCAGTCCTGCATCGTGTTCGATGTCTGCTAGCTCCTCATAGGTGTATCCGAGGGAGGTGAGGGCTTCTCTCAATTCATCCTCAATGCCCAGGTTGATAACGTTGTTGGTCATTGCCCTTCCCATGAGAAACTCGAGGGAGAGGTAATTGATCCTTTTTGCCTTCTCGTTTTTCTGGGTTTTCCTGCTCAGGTTCCACTGGTGGACTATTCTGTCACGAATGGTGAGGGCGAGGGCTGTATATCTATCTTCCTGGGTAGTATGGTATATATCTGCATCTTGGCTATACTTGAGGTGTTCGGCAAAATCCTGTGCCAATTCAGGTGGCGTATGGCCAAATCGTACGTTCAGTTTGTCTTTCATGGGAAGAACTCCTTATAAATAGGGTACTTGAATCAATAAAACTATATACGATTGACAGCGTATGGGCAACCAGCCCTAATATTGGGT
>CAZTXW010000079.1:0-7976 GCA_964617345.1 uncultured Sphaerochaeta sp.
CTCCTATCAACAACGTACTGGTCAGAAAGGCTCTTGCCCTTGCAGTTGACCGTGTTGCACTTGTTGAAGGCGTAACCCAGGCTGGACAGCTCCCTGCATGGGGTATTGTACCAGAGATGGCTGGATACGAAGCTCTCGAGTTCCCCTTTGATGATCAGGACGAAGCTATTGAGATGGCTCAGAAGTACCTCTCCGATGCTGGATATCCAAACGGCGCAGGCTTCCCAACCCTCAGTATCCTGTACAACACGAATGAAGCTCACAAGCAGATTGCAGAGTTCATTCAGCAGGAGTGGAAAAACAACCTTGGTATCAACGTAACACTTGAGAACCAGGAGTGGCAGACCTACCTTTCCAACAGAAACCAGGGTAACTTTGTTATTGCTCGTGCTGGTTGGGTTGGTGACTATGCTGATCCTAACACCTTCCTCGACATGTTCATCACCGGTGGCGGAATGAATGGTGGTCGTTATTCCAACGAGGTCTATGACCTGTTGATCAATGAATCTGCAAGAATGGATGCTGGCGCAGAGCGCATGGGCGTCCTCAGGACTGCAGAAGACATCATGATCAACCAGGATCAGGGCATGATCCCCTTGTACTATTATGTTTCTATGAACATGATCAATACAGACAAGTGGGGCGGTTGGCACAATAACATCATGGATTACCATCCACCCAAGAATATCTACCTGAAAAAGTAGATTTACAAAACAGTTTATCTGGTCCCCGAGCTTTCTCGGGGACCTTTTTTGTAGACTGGAAAGCCTATCTTGGCTATAGTTGACGGGAAACCAAACAGGAGCGAGCAATGAAACGATATGACCTCAGAAGCGATACCATTACAAAACCCACACCAGAGATGAGAAAGGCTATGTACCAAGCCGAAGTTGGTGATGATGTTTACAGGGAAGACCCTACCACCAGAAGACTCGAAGAAATGGCAGCCCAGCTCAGTGGCAAGGAGAAGGCCCTCTTCGTATCCTCAGGCTCCATGGGTAATCTCATCTCCCTCTACCTCAATGGAGGCCGCTCCAACGAGGTGCTTACCGCTATGAACAGCCATATCATCCATCATGAGATCGGATCGGTCGCCTCCATAGCAGGAGTCCTTCCCATAGGCATAGAGACCCCCAGAGGCATCCTTTCTGCAGCAAACCTACAGGGAAAAGTAAAGAGTGGGGAGTATGACATGGCAACCACTACCCTCGTCGAGGTGGAGAATACCATCGGAGGCTACTGCTATCCCCTGGAAAATCTGGAGGGTATCAGGGATTTTGCAGATACTCATGGCCTCAAGGTCCATATGGATGGAGCAAGGATCTTCAATGCCCAACAAGCTATGGGCATCCCGGTAAAAACATATGCAAAGTATGCCGACACCCTCACCTTCTGTCTCTCCAAGGGCTTGGGCTGCCCTGTGGGAAGCCTGCTCTGTGGTGATGAGGCGTTCATCAACAAGGCCCTGACCGTTAGAAAGATACTGGGAGGTGGGATGAGACAGACAGGCATCCTCGCCGCAGCTGGCCTGTATGCACTGGAGCACAATGTCGAGCGTCTCAATGATGATCACCGCAGGGCAAAGACCATCGCCAAGGCCCTGGAGGAGAGTGGTTGGGCCAAAGTCGATATGGAAGGGGTGCAGACCAATGTGATCTTCTTCACCGTCCCAGGCTTCAATGCCCATGAGGTAATAGCACAGCTCTCAGAGGTGGGAATCCTAGCCAACAATGAGGGCCCTATAGTAAGGCTGGTAACCAATTTGGATATCACCGAACAGGACACATCTGAGATTTGCTCCCTCCTGAAAGCCTTCAAGCCTAGGAAAAGCTGATGAAAACCACCATCTTTTGCTTTTCTGGAACTGGTAACAGTTTCTATGCTGCCGGTGCACTTTCCGAGATACTCGGCGATTGCACCGTCCGCATGATACCCTCCCTCTTTGACGGGAAGCCCATAGAGATGACCGAACGTGTAGGCTTTCTCTTTCCCACCTACAAAGGCTTCCCGCCCAACCAGGTGAAGGAATATATCCAGGAGGTCTTTTCCCAACAGGACCTCTCCCCCATCAAGTATCTCTTCATCGTCACCACCCGCTACAAGTTCCAGGCATACAGCATGGTGGCCATGGAGGAGCTGCTTCGTAAGGCAGGTTGCGTGTACAGCTATGCCAATCATATCGTAATGCCTGATGGCTATGTTCCCCTGATCCCGGTCCCGACAGAAGAGAGACAGGATACGCTCTATGCCCATGCTGATGAACGTATCCGCCTCATAGCAGCGGACATACAGGGAGAGACCATCAGGCTGGCAGGAAAACGCCCATTCAGCCGTCTTGCCGTGAACACCCTCATGGGGTATGTCCACAACACGAGCAAGCTGTTCGCACGGAAGTTTGCCGTAACCGATGCATGCACATCGTGTGGCATCTGCTACAGGATGTGCCCCTCGGCGAACATCACCATGGTTGGAGGCAAACCCGTTTTTGCTGACAACTGCGAAGGGTGTCTGGGCTGTTACCATCGCTGTCCCGTCGACGCTATCGTCCTGACAACACACGCACGTGAAGGACGGTACAGGAACAAACGTTCCCTCTATACCGTGGAGTACCGAACATAATGAACCAAGACTATTTTTCCCAGGAAGTTAATCGGAGAGGAACCTTATCGGTCAAATGGAACCCACAGGCCATCAAGGGCATAGCTGCAACAGAGACGGCAGAGCCGTTCTGGGTTGCAGACATGGACTTCCTAGCTCCCCCAGAAGTTATACAGGCCACAGTAGAGACTGCCAATAGCGGTGTCTATGGCTACCCTTATGTCGAGGATAAGGAACAGCTTTTCTGTTCCTGGGCAGAGAAGCGGCACTCCTGGGAGATCGCAGCAAAGGATGTGGTGATCTGCCCGGGTATGCTCACCAGCATAGCCCTGCTTACCGAGATGCTCACACATGAGGGCGATGGGGTCATCGTGCCCCTGCCCGCCTACCAGCCCTTTGTCAGGATAGTGCGCAACCTTGGAAGAAACCTCATCCCCTGGCCTCTGGCCTATGATGGAGAGGCCCATCAGTTCTCCCTCGACTGGGAGTCGTTTGAAGAGCTGTGCAAACAGGCCAAGCTCCTGATCTTCTGTTCGCCGCACAACCCCAGCGGGTTGACCTTCAGTGAAGACGAACTCAAGAAACTATCCCTCATTGCCAAGAGATACCAGGTGGCGATCATCAGTGATGAGATCCACGCTGACCTCAGCTTCAGGGCACACCACCCTCTGCTGCCCATTGCAACAGAGGTAGGGTGCACCGCTGTCACCTGCATGGCACCATCGAAGACCTTCAATATTGCAGGGGAACATTTCTCGGTTTCACTATTCAGCGATGACAAGCTCAGGCTAGCCTTCATGCGAAGGCTCGACCAGCTCTATCTGGGAGGAAACTCATTCTTCTCGACCACCATTGCACTCAAGGCCTACGAAACGGGGGAGCCTTGGCTAAGGGAACTCTTGGCATACCTACAGGAAAATATCGCTTTCATGGATACATTTTTCAAGGAAAGATTGCCCTCCCTGTCCTTCATCCGACCACAAGCATCCTTCATAGCATTCATTGACTGTTCAGCAATTCTTCCTCTGGTCGAACAGGATTCCAAGGCATTCGCTGAGTTGTATGCTGATAAGAAGAGCCCCAATGGGGGCCTGCTCTCGCGCTTCTTCGGCCTACGTGCAGAAGTCGCACTCAATGACGGAACCTGGTTTGGAGGAGAGCCGTACAAAAGCTTTGTCAGGTTCAACTTCGGAACCAGAAAGGACAGGATCAGTGAGGCGCTACAGAGAATGGAGAAAGCCATCAAGGTTCTAGAAGAGACTTACATCAGGTAGGGTTCAAGCGAGCGTGCATACAGGCTGAAGCCCTTCTTGTTCGGGTGGAGGAATCCATCGGCAAAGACCTCTTCTGTATGATCGATACAGGAGAGGCAATCTATAAAGGTAACCAGGGGAAAACCCTTGGATACCTTGTGTATTGCCCCACTCATCTCATTGAAACTACCCATCGTCCGCTCAATCTCCCAATCGGAGCGCCACAGAGGAGAGAGCAAGAGAATCTCAGTTGTCGGGTAGAACTCAAAGAGCCTGGACAACAACGCATGTACAACCTCCTCCAACTCAGAGAGGGAGGGCCTGAGCACCCAGTCATTGGTTCCATATCCCACGATGATCTTGGATATGGGTAAGATAGGGTGTAATTCCTGCACAACATCAGGATTGAAGAGGGAACCCATGAGGCCCTGGTTGATGACGCTCTGCCCTGACAGGGAGGCCAAACGAGGAGTCAGGGCAACAGAGGGGCTCTCTGAGCCTACTCCCTGGACAATTGAGTCGCCAAGTACCAGAAGCGATGAGAGCGCGCTCTTGTGGGCCTTCATGGGCTCATCACAAGTGAAGTCCCGTATCCCCACCTGATGGGTAAGGGGAAAGAAAAGCTCCACCTCCACAAGGTCTTTCTTGGGATTGGTCCATGTTGCCTCCATCACACCAGTGCGAAGGGGTAGTGATTCTGCCAGGACACCATCGATGACGAGGTCAAAATAGTCTCGCATCTCCATTTTCCTGCCATAGAGCTTGGGGAAATCAAACTGTATGTCCCCATCCTTCCGAAGCAGGGACTGGTTGAATCGCTTACATCGGAACGAGAGGGAACTTCCCCTGGTAATGAATCGCAAAGAACATCCGCTGGATGTTTTGCTCATTGAGCGATAGAGGGCATGGGTGCCTATGCTCTGCCTTTGGCTTTCGGTAAACCGCTCGAGGTGGTAATACCCATCCTTGTCCAGGGAGAGTGAAAGGGTGTTGTGGATGTAGGGTTTCAGATCCATAGCTAGAGATCCAATATGGTCTTGTCACCATAGACCTGTTGCCAGCTTGCATGGAAATCATCGACAGCCTTTGCTATGGAGGGCATATGCAGGCCTGTGGAGAGCAATGTGGGTGCTACGGTGCAGCAGGAAGCCCCCTGGGCATAGGCTGTGGTTATCTCACTGACATTCTTGAAGCTGGCTGCCAGCACCTGACAGCATCCTGCATTTGCCCAGAGCAAACCACTGAGCTCCTTGATGACCTTGGGGGCGTCGATGTCGATGTTCAACATCCTATTGTAGTAGACAGCGATATAGCGAGCCCCACTGAGCATTGCCAGAATCCCCTGGATGGTGGTGTAGACCGCAGTGGCGGTAACACTTACCCCCCGAGAGGAGAGCATGCGAATTGCCTGCAATCCCTCTTCTGTAACCGGTATCTTGATGAAGGTCTCCTCCCCCAGGACAGAAAGGATTTTCTCGGCCTCTGCAAGGATGGCAGGACAGGTATCGGCAACAACCTGGACATGCAGGCTCCTCTCGTGCCCGATAAGGGTGCGTATGGCTCGCATGTGGCCGAAGAAGTCCTCTGCCCTCTCTTCCCTGATGATGGAGGGGTTGGTGGTAACTCCGCTTATGGGATAGGTGGCGATGCCCCGTTCGATCTCTTGCAGATTAGCAGTATCAAGCATTAGTTCCATAGTAGTTCCTTTGGTACAATCATGGCACAGAAGTGCCTGTTGGGGAAGATTCAAACCGGTCTTGTATCATCTGAAATGCCAGTCCAATGGGAATGAGGGTGTGTATACAATCAACCCTTGCTTGTATCACCTTGATTGCTTTTTTCACCCTTACTTGTATCACTTCCTAGGCAATACCCTATCCATGAGAAAAAAGAAGAACCATATCCGCAAGCATGGCATACAAGTATCAGTACTTTTCCTTGGTGAGATCCAAGCAAATCCTGCGGCAATACTATCCTTGCGTTACTTTTTCGAAAAAGTTCCCCAACTTGCGGTACTTGCTGCAGGATCCTTGCTTGAGTTCGCACCCGAGCAATATGAGCTATCCATGCCCGTTGGAAGAATCGAATACCTTTTCATGGGGCCCATGACCTTCGAAGAGTTCCTTGAGGCAATGGGTTCTGATCAACTGCTTACCTATCTACAAGCATATACATTAGGGGAGAAAATCCCACAAGCTATCCATGAAAAAGCCCTGGAACACCTTCGGACCTACCACCTGCTGGGAGGAATGCCAGAAGTAATCAAAGTCTACAGGGACACACATTCTTTGCTCGAAGCTGACAAAGTATAATACTCCATCCTCAACACCTACCGTGATGATTTTGCAAAGTACAAAACTCGAATTGATCTCAGCAAACTTCAGGAGGTATTTGACAAACTGGGAACTACTGTTGGTAAAAAAATCAAATACGTCGACATACTTGCTCAAGAGCGAAGTTCGGTCACCGATCGAATTCTGAGCTTGTTCGTCCAAGCCCGAATTTTGTACAGGGCTTATCATTCCAATGCAAACAACCTGCCCTTGAAGGCTGAGATAAACCGGAAAAACTCCAAAGGGGTCCTCCTGGATATCGGACTCTATCTTACACTACAAGGATTGTCGATCGCGGATCTCTCCCAAGACAAGGATCTTTTTTTCTCAAACCAAGGGAAACTTGCTGAGCAGTTCATCAGACAACATCTGCTCTACAGCCAACCAGGCTACATGCATCCACAGCTCTATTATTGGTGCAGGGAGGAAAAACAATCCAACGCTGAGGTTGATTATATCATTCAGCAAGGGGCTTCAATACTCCCTGTCGAGGTGAAACCAGGAAATACAGGAACTCTGAAATCCTTGCACCTGTTCATGGAATTGAAACACCTTTCCCTTGCTTTGCGGTTCTCAACGAATACTCCAGTGGTGGAGACCGTCGTCTCTTCCCTGCCAAAATCCGAGTACCGTTATACCTTGGTCACCTTGCCACTCTATCTGGTCGGCCAGACAAAGCGGCTGATGAAGTCAGTGTATTCTAGTCGGTGATCAAATTGCGCAAGAACTATTGCTCTGATTTCTGCTTGCGCCAGATATTGGGCGTTGTCCCATACTTGCGTTTGAACAGGGTATAGAACCGATGGACAGAGCCAAATCCACAATCGATGGCAATGTCTGCAATGGTTGCACTGCTATGGCGCAACGCTAGGGTGGACAAGAGAAGGCGCTGTTCGCAGATCTCTTCCCAGAGGGTCTTTCCCCTTGCGCGCTTGAAACGCATCTCCAGGTTTCTCCTACTGACATCACAACGATCCACCACATCGGTGACGCTGATGCCGTCTCTTGCCTCGTCCCGTATGGTCCTCAAGGCTTGGGCCACCACAGGGTCCTTTTCGGTGATGAGGGCTGTACTTTCGCGTTCGGTTACCGACCCGGATGCGATTCGTTGAATACGAACAGTATTGGACTTGCTCTGGAGCAAGGAATCTATCATTGCCGCTGCCTGATACCCGATCATCTCACAGTTGGCCTGGATGCTCGATATCGAGGGTGTTGCCAATTCACAGAGCAAGGTCTCATTATCAACACCAAGGACCGTGAGCTCAGTGGGAATAAGGATGCCAAGCCTCTGGGCGGCAACTTCCACCTTCATAGCCGAGAGGTCATTGCTACAGAAGAGGGAAATGGGTTTGGGTAGGGCTGCGAGCCAACTTTCCAGTTCGGGAGAATCATCATAGATTTGGCGCCACCACGGGAGGGGGCGGGAAAATCGCAAGATCTGCTCAGAGCTTTTCCCTATCGCAGAGGCATAGCCAACCAGGCGCTCTCGTGCCCAGTGCACACCATCGACCCCGCACCATGCATAGTTTCGATTGCCCAAGGCATGCAGGTATCTGCCAGCGAGCACTCCCGTCTCATAATCGTCATTGCGCACCTGGCTGAAGAGCTTCAGCGAAGAAGCCCCGGCTATATCGACAACAGGGATGCCAAGAGCGGAGCAGGCAAGAGCCTCCTCGTTATTTTCTATCCGGGCGATGAGGGCATCACAGTTTGAAAGGGAGTCGCTGTCCAAGGGGAAGAACCAGGGTCCCTGTCCCCTCAATTGCCATCCGCTTTTCTTTTTGGCATA
>CAZTXW010000079.1:8076-9300 GCA_964617345.1 uncultured Sphaerochaeta sp.
AATGAGAAGGAGATCGGGGAGGTCCTCAAGGCCTCAGGAATCCCCAGAGAGGAACTGTGGATAACCAGCAAGCTCTGGAATGATATGCACGGGAAGGAAAACGTAGGCATTTCGGTGAGAGCGACCCTCGCCGACCTTCAGCTCGATTACCTGGACCTCTTTTTGGTGCACTGGCCATTCCCCAATTTCCACCCACCCAAGTGTGACGTCAACACCAGAAATCCTGATGCAAGACCCTATATCCATGAAGAGTTCATGGAGACCTGGCGTGCCATGGAAGACCTGGTTGACCAAGGCCTGGTCAAGCACATCGGGACCAGCAACATGAGCAAGGCAAAGCTACAGTTGCTCCTTGCAGACTGTCGTATACGCCCTATAGCCAATGAGATGGAACTGCATCCCTGCTTCCAACAGCCAGAGCTTGTTGCTTATGTGAAGAGCGAAGGCATCATCCCCATTGGATTCTCCCCCCTAGGATCGCCAAACAGACCCGAGCGGGATACCACAGAGGACGATGCAGTTGATATGGAGCACCCCTCTGTCCTTGCCGTAGCCAAGGCTCACAAGGTCCACCCTGCTTCCATCTGCATCAAGTGGGCTCAAGCCAATGGCATCGTGCCAATCCCCCAGTCGACCAAAGAGCGAAACCTCAGGAGCAATCTGGAAAGTATCATGAGCGATCCCCTCTCCCTTATGGAAGTCGCCATGCTCAAGGAGGCTGACTGTAACAGCCGTCTGATAAAGGGGCAGGTATTCCTTTGGGAAGAGGCCAAGGACTGGACTGAACTGTGGGATGAAGACGGGATCATTCGTGTACCCGATCGTTATAGAAGATAACCTTTCAAGGAGGGATACCATGGAGAAGAGAACAATGCTGGGAGCAAAGCTCCCAGGAAACAGCACCGTCGCATTTGACACGTTCGACATACCCAAGCCCGGTTATGGGCAGGTTTTGCTCAGGACCAAATGTTCCACCATCTGCGGCAGCGACATCAGGGCGATCTACCGTGAGCATCTGGGTAAGGGTCCTGAGGGGTATCAGAATGTGATCGCAGGCCATGAGCCCTGTGGTCAGATCATAGAAGAAGGACCGGGCCTGAAACGGTTCAAGAAGGGCGACCGCGTCATCGTCTACCACATCAGTGGCTGTGGCGTCTGCCATGAGTGCCGCCAAGGCTTCATGATCAGCTGCACAAGCGACAAGCGTGCAGCCTATGGCTGGCA
>CAZTXW010000080.1:0-9209 GCA_964617345.1 uncultured Sphaerochaeta sp.
TGACAGGAATATCTTTCTTAGGCATTTAGTTTTTCCTCCAGCTGATGTGCAACTTCTTGCCTTCACGGTCGGCGACAGTCGCATCAAAAATCAAGTGAGACACAAACAGGGCGGTAAAGACAGAACTGACGATACCAATTGCCAAGGTGTTGGCAAAGCCCTTAACAGAACTGGTACCAAGCTGAGAGAGCACCAAAGCTGCAATGATGGTCGTGATATTCGCATCCATGACTGTCCAGAAAGCCTTACCGAAACCTGCCTTGATGGAAGCAATGTCGCTCTTGCCCATCCGCCTCTCTTCCTTGATACGCTCGAAGATGATGACGTTGGTATCGACAGCCATACCCAGGGTCAGGATAAGACCTGCCACACTGGTAAGGGTCAGGGTAAAGTTAAAGGCAGAAAGCACGGAGATCATGATGACCATATTGAACAGCAGGGCAAGGTTGGCCACCAGACCACTGAGGCTGTAGTAGGCAAACATGAAGATGACAACAAGGGCAAGACCGAGGGCGATAGCCTTCAGACCTGCACTGACAGCATCCTCACCGAGGGTTGCACCAACGGCTTGCTGGCTGGAAACAGTCAGCTCAATGGGAAGGGCGGCAGTACGCAGGACAATCGCAAGGTCATTGGCTTCTGCAGCGGTGAACCCGGAAATCTGTACGGAACTACGGATTCCCTGGGTGATGGTTGCCATCGCCTTTACCTTGCCGTCCATGACCACTGCAAGCGTATCATTGACATGGGTGGAGGTCAGCTTGTAGAAGATATCCCCACCGACACTATCAAGCTGGAAGTTGACCACAGGGCGGCCTGTGATGCCGTCGGTACTGGTGGTAGCACTTTCCAGATGCATGCCGTCAAGCCCTACCTCTTCTTCAATGACCACGTAGCGCTCCAGCTCGTCAATGCCGTAGCTGTCGCTCACATAGTATCCTGCGGCAAGCTTGCCTGCAGGGAGGAAATCTGGCTGCTTCAGGGCACCGGCATCAGTATATACTTCAGAGGGATTGGCCTTATAGTAGGCGGTAAGCTCATCGGTAAGGGCTGTGTCGACAATCTTGAACTCCAAGGAGCCCTTGCCTCTGAGGAAGGAGTTTACCCTCTCAGGGTCGGCAGCACCGGGAACCTCGATGAGAATCTGGTCTGTTCCCTGCAACCTGATGACAGGCTCGCTGACACCAAACTGGTCAATGCGCTTCTCCAGGATTTCGATATCCTGCTTGACTGCAGCACTTACCTGGGCGGCCGTTGCACTAGCGCCTCTCTTTTCCTCAAAGGATTTGACATCAGCTTCCAATAGGATGCTCATACCTCCGCGGAGGTCCAAACCAAGCTGCAAAGCCTTGCCACTCAGTGTCTTGAGGCCGAGAAGTTCAGTTCGATAATACTCTTCACAGGTATCGAAAAGCCCCTGCTCATTGTAGAACCCTCCAAACAGGGCTTCCATAGTCCATGTCTTGGGCACAGGTTTTTTCATAGCCTTATAGTTGGCCTTTGCCTGCACTTTCAGATATCCATACTCGCTAGGAAGAGTGGCAAGGGGATCCTTCGCCACCAAATCCTTTAATGCACGAAGGTCCCGCGAAGCTTGTCCGCGTGAATATTCCTTGATCTGCACGTTCGAGCCTGTTGCCAATTCTTTGGTGCTCTGAGGTACTCCGCCGTACCACTTGATAGTAGGATATAGGAAAAATCCACACATCAAGATCACCAGCAGAACAATCACCAGACGACTCCGTTTTTTCATGATACTCTCCAGATTGTCTTATAGTTTATTTTTTAGTGTCGTTTTCGGGGGCCGTCTCGACAACGGTCGCATCAGTAGCTTCTTTCTTAGCCTTTGCCTTGCTCTTCTTTGTGGCAGCCGGTGCCTTAGGAGCTGCAGGTTCAGCAACAACGGTCTGCTCACCAGCTTCCTTTTCGGGGGCAGCAACTTTTTCAACCTGACCTTTTTTCTTGGAAGAAGCAGTCTCAGCCTTGCGGTTCACAATGCTGCTGATCGCACTCCTGGAGAATTCAAGGCGAGTATTGTCATCAACCTTAACTACTACCGAAGTTTCCTTGACAACAACGACTGTACCATGGATTCCTCCGATGGAAACGACCTTGTCACCTTTCTTGATCGATGCGAGCATCTCCTTTGTTTCCTTGTCCCGCTTCTTCTGCGGACGAATGATCAGGAAATAGAAGATGACGATGATGAGACCAAATGTTACGAACGTGGTCATCATGGAACCAGAAGAACTTGCTGCAGCTCCCTCGGGGGCGGCCATTGCGCTAAGTAATGACAACATGGATATATCCTCACTTTGATAGAACACGGATGTAGGAAACAGATGCAAAAGGTATTTTACAGCAGATTTTCCAAGTACCGGTTAAAGTAGCATGTTCAAGCTATGGTAGTCAAGTTTTTCCATCTGCGCTTAAAATGCATGCGACAAACATGAAGAAGGCCGCAAAGAATTACTTCCTTGCGGCCTTCCTCGCGAAACAACCTTACATCATGCCGCCCATACCATCACCACCTGCAGGCATTGGAGGTGCCGGAGCAGGGATATCGGTGATTGCACATTCGGTGGTAAGGATCAGTGCCGCGATGGATGCAGCATTCTGCAATGCACTGCGGGTGACCTTTACCGGGTCAATGATACCACTTTCAAACATGTTCACCCATATGAGACGTTCAGCATCGAATCCCCTGCCAACACCCTCGTTCTTGCACTTGTCTGCAATGAGTGATCCATCCAGACCTGCATTCTCTGCAATCTGGCGGATTGGCTCCTCAAGGGCACGGCGTACAATCCTGTAACCGACCTTCTCCTCCTCATTAAGCTTGGAGAGGTCATACGCGCCAAGGGCCTTTGCAGCCTGGACAAGGGCAACTCCACCACCGGGGATAACTCCCTCCTCGATGGCTGCACGTGTGGCGCTGAGGGCATCCTCAACTCTGTGCTTCTTCTCCTTGAGCTCGACTTCAGTGGCAGCACCGACGTTCAGTACAGCTACTCCACCTGCAAGCTTTGCAAGTCTTTCCTGCAACTTCTCACGGTCGTAATCACTGGAGGTGTCCCCGATCTGGGCCTTGATCTGAGCAATGCGGTCCTTGATGTCGGAAGCCTTGCCATTACCATTGATAATGGTGGTGTTCTCTTTCTCAACCTTGATGCTCTTTGCCCTACCCAGCTGGGTAAGGTCTGCATTCTCAAGCTTCAGACCGAGCTCTTCGCTGATAACCTCACCACCGGTGAGCACTGCGATATCCTCAAGCATGGCCTTGCGGCGATCGCCGAAGCCAGGAGCCTTGACAGCAACGACATTGAGAATTCCCCGTACACTGTTTACAACCAGGGTGGCAAGAGCCTCACCATCGACATCCTCTGCAATGATGAGCAGGGGCTTGCTGGTCTGTGCTACCTTCTCCAGGACAGGAAGCAGTTCCTTCATGTTGGAAATCTTCTTGTCATAGATAAGGATGAAGGGATCATCCATGACAGTGGTCATGGTGTCACGGTTGTTGCAGAAGTAGGCCGAGAGATATCCGCGGTCAAACTGCATGCCTTCCACGAAGTCTGTGGTGGTCTCGATGGTCTTGGACTCTTCAACGGTGATTACCCCGTCGAGGCCGACCTTTTCCATTGCATTGGCGATCTCATCGCCGATGGTGCGATCATTGTTGGCACTGATGGAGGCGACCTGTGCGATCTCTTCCTTGTCCTTGATCATCTTTGCCTGTTTCTTGATCTCGACAACAGCGTCGGTGACAGCCTTGTCGATACCGCGACGGATACCCATCGGGTTGACGCCGGCGGCAACGCTCTTCATGCCTTCCTTGGTGATCGACCAAGCGAGAACAGTAGCGGTGGTTGTTCCATCACCTGCGACATCGTTGGTCTTGGTGGCAACTTCCTTGAGAAGCTGAGCCCCCATGTTTTCAAACGGATTCTCAAGCTCGACTTCACGGGCTACAGAGACTCCATCCTTGGTTACGGTAGGAGCACCGAACTTCTTGTCGATCACAACCAGACGGCCCTTTGGACCGAGAGTTGCCATGACTGCACGGGAAATCTTCTCGACACCTGCGACTAAAGACCTGCGTGCCTCTTCGTTGAACTGCAATTGTTTTGCCATAATTTATATCCTCTCTTAAGAATATGTGGTCTAAAATATACAAGGAGGGCCATATTCAATCCCACCGTGAAATAACATACAAATAAAAGTGCAGAGAAGCAAGTGGAAATGAGCATTTTATCCTATAACAAGGATAAGCGAGGCTCCGAGCAGCGTTGCAATCACATTGCTCATCAGATTTACCAGGTCATTGTCTATCCACCTGAAGCCACGCTCCAGAGGTAATTTCTTTCCATGTAAGGAGGGATGTTCGGTCAGACAGTCGCGTTCCTTGTCATAATAGTGGGCCTGGACGGTAGCTCCGAGCACACTATCCATGAGACAACCAAAAAAACCACTGATGGCAACTACCGAAGCGTAGGCAAAACTCTTGCCCTCAAGGGGAAGGAAATTGCTCATCCAGTAGAGTGCGATGAACAGTGAGCCCAAGAGACCTGCAATACTACCAAGTGCACTGACTGCCCCAGAAAGACCGGGTTTCATCCTTCTGCCCGTTATGATGGAGATGGGTTGTCCCTTTGAAAGAATCCCTATTTCTCCGGCAAAGGTATCACTGGCCGCTTCAGCAACACTTGAAGCAAACATCACCAAGGCAAGCATCGATGGGGAGAGGCCATACAAAACTGCTGCGACAAGGGCCATCCCTCCATTGGCAAATACTTGCATTCCATCACGGCGGCTACCCTTCTTCTGGATGCTCTCTGTATCACCGTTGGTACGCATCTTTGCAAACTTGCTCAAACCCCCAGCAAAGAGGAAAAAAAGCAACATCGTGCTCAAGGCTCCAAAACCCAAGTAGTAGGTGATGCCAAACCCTATGAAAAAGGCGACTATGGCACCACTGGCGGTGAGTTGCCTCGCCTTGTAGGCGACAAGGGAGAAAATGAGCATGATCAGAGCCAGATACCAGAAGGAGTACGGTAAGGGGAAAAACCAGAGATCGAACATATTGGTGAAGGAGCCTGAAGCGGGTACAAGGTTCATAGGAAAGCTCCTACCAGGAATGCGGCAAGCAAGGGAACGGTGAGGTTATCCAGCCCGAGAGGGGTAATGGCCTCGACAAAGGCGGAGATGAGCCCAACAAGCAGGGCCACCCCAAGGACGGTTCCCAGGGAGAGCGAGGAAATCATAAGGGCGACAAAGGTAATGAGAAAGCTCACCAGGAACATCACCAGGGTCCCAAGCCAAGTCTTGCCCCCACTGGGGATGTTCAGCTTGCGTCTACCCCATTTGCGCCCTATCAGGGCAGCAAGACCATCACCATAGCCCATGACCAGCACTCCGACAGTACAAGCCATGGGGTGAAGGATTCCCTGGTACTGAAACACAACGAGCAACAGGAGGGTCACAGGGAAATAGATCAGGCCGTAATTTCGCTTCTTATCATCCATGCCTATGAACCTACCCCACTCAAGGAAGGTGAAAAGGCTATTGGATATGATGAAAAAGATAGGTCCGACAAGAGCATAGGAAAGGGTGGTAAACAAGGAAATCTCAAGGAACCACCAGTTTGAAACGCCTATATGGATTATCTTACGCATGGTTTCACTGCTTATGGATGTCTTTTTACCCAAGAGAAAGGCAAAAGTAATGACAAACCCAAGAAATGCAAAGGAAGCAATTAATCCGACAATATTACTATTCATGTCAAGTATAATGATGATATGGGCAAAGAAAAGCAAGGGGGAATACGTTGCAAATATCAAAAAAACGGTATAGCCAATAATTGACAGGGCAACAGGCTCATGATACCGTACATTTGCTTTAGTTTTTGTGTTGCAGCTGTTCCGTTATCTACAATCTCCATGTGCGTTACTGAATCGCTCCTACAGACAGGTAAATGTACAAGACTGCGCCAAAGAAAGCAATATTTGTTGTGGACAGGCAAGGCCTGTGAAGGACGCTTTAATGGCAAAGAAAATTTATGTGGGTAACATGAGTTACAACACCTCCGAAGAAGAGCTTCGGGACCTGTTTGCACAGTACGGTACAGTACTTAGTGCTAATATCATCATTGACCGCGAGACA
Source organism: uncultured Sphaerochaeta sp. (assembly GCA_964617345.1). Classification (GTDB taxonomy): domain Bacteria; phylum Spirochaetota; class Spirochaetia; order Sphaerochaetales; family Sphaerochaetaceae; genus Sphaerochaeta. Next base: position 6,163 of record CAZTXW010000080.1, read on the forward strand.
CGCCGCCCCAAGGGGTTTGCTTTTGTAGAGATGGAAGAGGATTCTGCAGCAGAGGCAGCTATCTCCCAGCTCGATGGAACTGACTTTGGCGGACGCAATCTTCGTGTGAACGAGGCTATTGCAAAACCTCGTCCAGCGCACAATAACTACCGTAACTAGATTAGGGCAGTTTCGCACCAATTGATTCAGTAATGGGAACGGAGCCGATCGGCTCCGTTTTTCTTTTCCCTTGTTACGATGATCTTTCCCACACCAACTCTCAGTAGCCTAAGGGCAAATCAAGACACTGCAGCAAACGCAGCTGCCATCGTCTCATGTTCCCCTACAATCATCCCTTTTCCTTCTCCAGGGCAGAGAATCGACTTACAGGCAAGCCATCCTTCACAACAGTAGCAATGAACATCTCATAGGGTCGAACCCAGAGATCAGGTGAGTCCTTGGGGCGGTAGAGCACCATAGTCTCGAAGTTCTCGCTGTTGATGACCGTATCGATCACCTCGTAGAGACCTCCCTTGAAATGCCTGTACCACCCCTTCTTGAGGACTTTGCGTTCAACCTTTTCCCTTACCATGCACCACCGCCTCCGCCTCCGAAGCCACCGCCACTGAAGCCGCTACCGCCAAAGGAGGAGCGAACCCCACCGGAGGAGCCGCTCTTGGCCTGTGAGTAGATGGCATGTTCCATGACGTTGGAATGGATCCTGCGTGACAGGGAACTGTAGAAGAGGGCATTGAAAGCAAGGTTCTGCCCATAGTACCAGGTGGGAGGATCGAGGGCGATGGTGGCGAACTTCTTTGCCCACTTGTCCTCGAGGCCCAGCACGATGGCATAGCCTAGCACATGATAGAACAGCTGGGGATCGTCATCGATCATCATCTTGAGCTTGTCCACCTCCACCTTGCTGATGAAGTCACGGTAGCCTATGGTCTGTTCCAACATCTTGTGGGCATAGGCGCTGCGCTTGGCTGTGACCACTCCCAGAAAGGAGAGGTATGCAGGAAAAGCTACAACAGCAATTGCCATCAGCATGGAGAAGGAGACACCGTTGTCCAGTACCCCGTACAGGATGATGACTGCAGCAATGTACGCAAAAAGAATGGCGAGTACCATAGCTACCATCTTGATGAACTTTGAAAACTTCCCACGCATCTCCCAGTTGGATGTCAAGCGGTATGCGATGAGAGCACTGATGACCACGCAGAAAAAGCCAACGACCAGCAGGGCGACGGTGCCGCCTGCAAGGTAGCTGATACTGGCTGCCAGAGCATTGGCCACCACGATGGCAGCTGCCATCAGGAAGATGATGACACGCTTCCTTTCAGCAGTCGGGTCATTGAGCCGACGCTCGCCCTTGAAGTAACTCTGAGTCTGCATCTTTGCCTTTTCCATTGCCTGGCCAAACTTCTCTTTCTCCAGGTCCTTGAGGGTGACCGTTATCCCGTCCCCTGCAGCAAAGAAGGCATTGAAGAGTTCTCGCTCATGTTTCTTGTCTGTGGCGGGGTCTTTGACCCTGGTAAAGGTAATCTTCTTCTTGCTCTCTTCCTCGATGGTAAGGCAGCCCTGGTCCGCCCAGTAGAAGAGCAAGGAGGTCAGGTCCTTGTTGTCGACCCTCCCATCTGCGATAAAGCCGACCTCCAAGGGGGAAAATCCCTCTGGGGGTTCAAAACGGACAACAGGGACAAAGAGCTCTTCGCGTCCGTGCTTTCTGAAAAGCATGGTTGCGAAGATGCTTGCCACGATGCCCAGCAGCACCGCAAGAAGGGATAAAGGGACGGTGTAGTCCCGATGAACTGTTGCACCGACGAAATAGCCCTCTTCCATCTGGACGCGCATGGTAAGGGCTTCCCCCGGGTAGAGGTCCTCTGCCTTTCCGGTGAGCGTCTTCCTGTCTGCAGAGAGGGAGAAGGTCCCTCTCTCTTCAGTCGACCCATAGGTGCCCCCGGTCAGCCAGATCATACTGGCATCAATCGGTTTGGGAAAGTTGATGGTAAAGGTGAACTCTTCTATGGTGCTCTGCCAACCCGGTCCTACCAGGTTGAAGTACAGTTCGTCATAATCGTCATAGTCATCCTCCCCTATATCATAGGTGTAGGAGAGGGTATATGACTTTCTTCCGATGACCGTGCTGTCGGCAGAACCCAGGCGGAAGGTAATGTAGTCCTTAGAGACTGAATCCTCAATGATGGGGTCGCTGCTCTTCAGGTTCTCCAACTTGATGCGCCTCTTGCCGAAGCGCACCGGTATTTCTCGATAGATACCATGTCGTGGGGTGGAAAAATTGGCGACAATATTCTCTTCAATGGTATAGACATTGCTCTCAGATACATCAAGGTCCATATGGTAGGACTCGAAGATATAATCTGAGGCGAACAAGGAGAGAGTGGTTACCCAGAGCAATACAAGGATCAGAACTCTTTTTTTATGCATCAGAACTTCACCTTCACGTTAGAACGTGCCTCTTCTTCAATGGTAAGATACGGCTTCTTAGTCATATGAGCCATCGAGGCGACCAGGGACGAGGGGAACACCTCACAGGTCGTATTGAAATGCTTGATGATGGCATTGTAGTACTTTCGAGCCGACAGCAACTGCTCCTCAATCTTCTGCAACTGTTTCTGCAGGTCAAGGAAACCTTGGTTTGCCTTTAGGTCGGGATAGGCTTCACTCAAGGCAAACAGCGATTTCAGCGTAGAGGTGAAACCCTTGTTGGCCTCATCCTTCTCAACCGTACCGGTGGCACTCATCGCCTTGTTTCTGGCCTCTATGACAGCAGTGAGGGTCTCGCTCTCATGCTTTGCATACCCCTTTACAGTCTCTACAAGGTTGGGTACTAGGTCATAGCGTTGTTTCAGATGGGCATCAATGGCAGACTCTGCCTCTTCGCCCTGGTTTCTCAGCCTGACCAGACGGTTGTACACACTCACAAAATAGAGAGCCAACACCACTACAATACCCAGAATAACGAGAAAGATTACCATATGTCACTCCTTTTCAGTGTGGATAGAATGCTATACTCTCGGTCTGCGGTCAAGCGTTACATAAAAAAA
>CAZTXW010000081.1:0-1671 GCA_964617345.1 uncultured Sphaerochaeta sp.
CGCAAGAGCTTTGATGGTGAAGGTCGTCCTTCCCCTGATTTCCAGAGAAGAGAGAGAAAGTCATCTCCCAAGCCTTATGGTTTTGACAAGTTCAAAGACACGCGTACCAGAGGTGAGGAAGAGAATAGAGATTCTTTCTTCTGGCTTGATGACAAGAAGAAGGGTGATAAATAACTGTTTGTCCCATAAGAATAGAGAGGTCCCAGGCTTTACAGCTTGGGATCTTTTTCTGTTCGTTGCTGAATGTTTTCTTGGGTAGATACCGTACAAATGCATATGCTGCGAAGGATGGTTTTCTGATTTGATTGACTCTGTCTCATAGAAAACTACTTTTTCACTATAGTATTATTGCTTGAGTGTGGTATAATTACGGCAAGATGAATGATAAGGATTCTCATTCCTATGTGAGAGTCTATGCTTGTAGCCTATAAAGTGCGAGAATATGCTTTGTATCTGTAGCTTTGGTTGATACAGAGTGTGTTCTTGGGAAAATGATATGGGTTGTTTTCTTCCATGAAGTTGACATAGATTTATATGTGGTTTATTCTCTTATATAAGAAACAATACCAATTAGGAATATTATGAAAGAAAAGAGACAAACAATACAGAAAGGCTTGATTTGGGATGCTGTTTCAGAAGCTGATAATCATCCCAATGCAGAGCAGATTTATGATGCTATCGTACACAAGCACCCCTCCATCAGTCGGGCTACCGTATATAGGAACCTGAATATGTTGGTAGAAGAGGGAAGGGTGAAGCGTGTGCGTGTCCTAGGAGGCCCTGACCATTTTGACAGGACCCTGGAAAAACACTATCACATCCAGTGTACTCACTGTAAGCAGGTCAGTGATATTGAACTGCTTGAGGATGTTGTTCTCAACAGTGAGAATATGATTACCCATGGCTATATATTGGAATCGTATGAACTTGTTTTCAACGGGATTTGTCCCGATTGTTATAAAAAGCATGCTGCCAAAGTGCAGTAAAGGAGCAATTGTATGGAATTGAAAGGATCGAAGACTGAAGCTAATCTGAATGCAGCATTTGCAGGTGAATCTCAGGCGAGAAATAAGTATAGCTACTATGCCTCAAAGGCCCGTAAGGAAGGGTATGTCCAGATAGCCAATCTTTTCGAAGAGACCGCCGGCAATGAGAAAGAGCACGCCAAGATTTGGTTCAAGCTTCTCCAGGAAGGTGGCGAGATTGCCTCCACGGCAACGAACCTCAAGGACGCTGCAGCAGGGGAACACTACGAGTGGACCGAGATGTATGTGAATTTTGCCAAGGATGCCCGTGAAGAGGGCTTCACCAAGATTGCCTCACTCTTTGAGATGGTAGCTGCAATTGAGAAACACCATGAGCAGCGCTACCTCGATCTCTTGAAGAATGTCGAGGACGGCATCGTATTCAGCAGGGATGGCGATCAGATATGGAAGTGTTCCAACTGTGGTCATATCGTCATCGGCAAGAAGGCCCCTGGCCTCTGTGCAGTCTGTAATCATCCTCAGGCTTATTTCGAACTTGTAGCAAAGAACTACTAGAAGTTGTTCCTAGGGACAGCAATTGGCACTTGGGCAGGCAGTAACATGTCTGCCTTTCATTTTTTTCCTAAATGCATGTATGATAACAAGAAAGTTGTATGTTTTCCTAATCCCTAGAAAAAGCCCTCAC
>CAZTXW010000081.1:1771-9160 GCA_964617345.1 uncultured Sphaerochaeta sp.
TGTGCTGTGAGGGCTTTTTCTAGGGATTAGTGTTAGTTTTAGTTTTAGTTTTAGTTTTAGTGTTAGTGTTTGTAGATGCGCTTCTGTTTGCCTGCCTCTATTCAACAATACCCATATACCGCATTGGATTGGTCTGCACGAAATCATGTATCTCATTGTCGGTGAAAGGCGATTGTTCGAACATCCTGTAGTAGGAGTTGTAGGACTCCACCTTCAGGAGATTGACATTGAAATCAGAACCGAAGAGTGATCGTTCCAATACAGTCTCTGCCTCGTCGTCCTCCAATGATTGTATATAGTTGTTCAAGTGAACATAGAAGTCACTGTTGGTGCCACTGAAGGAGAAGTCGGCATAGATGTTCGGATAGAGATGCATCAGTTCGACCAACTCATAAAACCATGGGGAGTCGGGGACTTTGTTTGCAGCTGCGCTGAGTACCGTAAGTGGATTCTTTTGCAGGGTATTGTACTGCATCCCGTAGTGTGCAAAATCTATTCGCAGGGTTGGGTATATTGCCAGCACAGGCTTGTAGGAAGCCGGGGAGGTAAACTTCCATGCATCCCTAGGGGGGACGCCACGGAATCCCTGGTCGTCACAATGGGTCATGATGGGAAGATCGTACTTGGTGCAGAATTCATAGATGAGGGTGACCTTTTCCTTTTCCTTGGGATCGGATGGCCAGGGGTCATACCCTAGGGGTGGATAGAACTTGACACCATAGAATTTCTGCTTACCCTTCCTGAACTGGCTTTCACGGGAATGGTCCTTGTTCACATAGGTTTCCAGCAGTTCCTCAATGAAATCTATGGAGTGGGCAGGAGGGGTAATGCCTATGAATGGGTAGAATTCAAAGAGACCGTCAGGTTGGTTCTCCCTGTACCAGTCAAAGCCTGCTAGGGAGTCCTCTGCATACTTGAGAATCTTCTTGGCCTTTAGGGGAGGGTAGTAGAGGTTCTCCTTGCTTATGTCGGTACTGGAGAAGTCCATCAGAAGCGGGCTCATCGCAAGTTTGTCGTAGACTCTGCCTCGCATATGCATTTTGCCGTCCCTGATGAACGGCTTGTCTGGCTTGGGTGAGTCCTCTTCGTGGGAGGTATACTTGCCCATCAGGTCATTTTCCATGAGGGCCAACGTCTGCCCGATGGTTTGGTCGAAGGTGGTGAGTGTATTGGTGATCCTGTCAAGCATCAGAGAACCCTTTCGGTTCTTGGCAGTAAAGATATAGCTTGGGGAGAATGCCCCACTGGTAATGAGGTCTGGGATCCCGGTGTCCAGGGAAGCGAAAAATGAGAGCAGGTTCGGATGTTCGATATTCATGACATGAAAGTGCTGGTCAAAGAAATAATTCATACTAACCCTCTTTTGACAGTACCTGGAGAGGCAGGGCAGAAGTACTATCTTCTGCCCTGCACAATTCAGGTTACATTCCCATTTTTTTCTTCATCTTTGCCCAGGAGTCCTTGAGTGTGACAGTCCTGTTGAATACAAGCTTGCCATCCTTTCCCTCCTTGCTATCAAGACAGAAGTAACCGTTTCTGATGAACTGCAGGTAGTCTCCCACCTTTGCATTGAGGATTTCCGGCTCTGCCTTGGCATCAGGCACCACTACCAATGAGTCAGGATTGACGTCATCGAGGTAGTTCCCCGTTGTCCTGCCTGGATTCTCGTCAAGGAAAAGCTTGTCGTACAGCCTTGCCTCAATAGAGACACCCTCAGTGGCACTTACCCAGTGGCTGGTTCCCTTGACCTTCCGTCCGTCAGGCGTCGTGCCTCCCCGGGAGAGTGGATCATAGGTACAGTGCACTTCGGTGACACTGCCTTGCTCGTCCTTCACCACCGAATTGGCCGTTATGTAGTAGGCGTACTTCAGGCGAATCTCATTGCCGGGATAGAGGCGGTGATATTTCTTCGGGGGAACTTCCATGAAGTCTTCCCGTTCAATATACAGCTCCCGTCCGAAAGGTATCTGGTGGGTTGCAGAGTTGGGGTCCTCTGGATTGTCCACAGCCTCAAAGTACTCGATCTTGTCCTCTGGATAGTTGTCAATGATCACCTTGATGGGATCGAGGACGACCATGAGCCTCTCTGCACGCTTGTTCAGGTCCTCTCGGACACAGAACTCCATCAGGGAGTAGTCGACCACCCCTTCCACCTTGGCCACGCCGACTCGGTTGATGAAATCCTTCATGGACTCGGGGGAGTACCCACGCCTACGGATTCCACTTATGGTAGGCATCCTGGGGTCGTCCCAGCCAGAAACGATACCCAGCTTCACCAGGTTGAGCAGTCGTCGCTTGCTCATGACAAGGTAGTTGATGTTCAGCCTGGCGAACTCATACTGGTGAGGCGTGTGGTCGATACCATCGATGGAGGTGGCCCAGTCGTAGGCCGGACGATGGTCCTCGAACTCAAGGGTGCATATGGAGTGTGTGATCCCTTCAAGGGCATCGCTGATGGGATGGGTGAAGTCGTACATCGGATAGATGCACCACTTGTCCCCGGTCCTCAGGTGATGGGCAAACTTGATGCGGTAGAGGGCAGGGTCACGCATATTGATGTTAGGGCTGCTCATGTCTATCTTTGCCCTGAGGATGTGCGTGCCTTCAGCATGCTTGCCCTGGCGCATCTCTTCGAACAACCTGAGGTTTTCCTCGATGCTGCGATCACGGTAGGGACTGTTCTTGCCAGCCTCTGTAAGAGTGCCCCGGTACTCCTTCATCTCTTCGGCAGACAGGGAGTCGACAAAGGCCTTGCCCTCCTCGATCAGGCGCACTGCGATCTCATAGAGATTCTGGTAGTAGTCAGAAGCATAGTACTCGTGGATGCCCCAGTCAAAGCCAAGCCACCTGAGGTCTTCCTTGATGGCGTTGATGTATTCCTGTTCCTCCTTTTCTGGATTTGTGTCATCGAGGCGGAGATGACAGCGTCCACCGTACTTGTCGGCCAGGCCAAAGTTGATGCATATGGACTTGATGTGTCCGATGTGCAGATAGCCATTTGGCTCAGGGGGAAATCGTGTGACGATGGTCCCATTGGGAACCCGATCGTTGGCGAGGTCGTCTTCTATGATGCGCTCCAGGAAATTAAGCGAAACCTTTTCCTTGACCTCCAGGTCATCTCTTTCTTGCATGTAGTCTCCTTCCTTGTACCCTTTCAGAGGGGCGTGATGTGAAGATGGCCAATCGTATCATATCAAAGTGGGTTATACGAGTGGATATGGTTGCTGTGATTCATTTTTTTCATAACGGAGGCTATGCATAACCGCTTCAAATGGGGTCTCGGTATGATTGGAAAAGAAGAGCCCGAAGCTGACCGAGCCCTCCATACCTGGAATAGTGGTCCTTGAGAGCCAAACCACCTCTTCCTTGTGAGCAAGAGCATATCCCATGCGAACACTCTTTCCCCTTCGGTCAAGAAGCCATTGCACGCTCTCCTCACTGGTGGCAAGAGGTACCTGTGTTGTTGTCCTGTATGATCGTACCGAGCTTTCAACCAGGAGGTGTGTCCTTGACCTACCCACCGCTGTATAGCTCTGCTCAGTGTGATAGAGGCATACCCCACAGAAGCCACCCCCAGGGGCTGTTGTCGTTGTCACTGAGAGGGTGAAGTCCTCATCGCTGACGGCCAGCAGCAGCGGCCCCTCAGGGAGGCAGAGCTTGCCCTCCACAGTGAGGGAGAGCTCCTTGTAGCTCTTTACCCACCTTTGTGGCTTACCCACCCAGCGGAAATCTTTCATGGTCACTTTTTTCATGCACCCAGTATAGGGCAGATGACTTCTTTTATCCACATACCCTTTCACTGAGGTTGAACATGTTGTATTCTATGGGTATGAAATCACCCAAAGAAACGACAGTAAGCAAGAATCTTCTCGGCCTTCTGGAAAAAGGGTCTGCAAGTTACATGCTTGCAGAGCTGTTGCTCGCAGATGAGGAGATCGAGACCCTACAGGAATATGCGAATACCGTCTCGATCAAGAGACTGAACTACAATGACCACGGACCGGTGCACATGCGCCAGGTTGCCTATAATGGAGTGAAGATGCTCTCCTTGCTCCGCGATGCGAATGTGGCCACCTCCCTGGTCCTTGAGAACTCGGGAACCTATGAGGACAGTCTCTGTGCCCTGCTGCTCGCCTCCTTTGTCCATGACCTGGGAATGAGTGTCTCCCGTACCGAACATGAGCTCACCGGTCTCATCATAGCCAGACCTATCATGGACAGGATCCTCAAGACCCTGTTCCCTGATGAGCTGGCACGTAGGATAGCCATCATTAGCGTTGCCACCGAAGGGGTCATGGGGCATATGGCCTCCCGGAAGATCTACAGCGTCGAGGCAGGGCTCCTTCTGGTTGCCGATGGCTGTGACATGGAGAAGGGCAGGGCGCGGATTCCCATGAGCATCACCACAGCCCCCAAGACCGGGGATATCCACAAGTACTCGGCCAACTCCATCGAGAAGGTCTCGATACGCAAAGGTGAGGAGCATCCCATCCTCATCGATGTGGATATGTCCAGCGATGTGGGGTTTTTCCAGATAGAGGAGGTGCTCCTTCCCAAGATCATGATGAGCAGCGCCAAGGAACATGTGGAAGTGTATGCAGGTGTCATCGGACAACCTAAGAAACGATATTTGTAGGAGAATGCAATGATTGGAGTTATTGGAGAGGCACTGATAGATTTTATTGGCAAGGGCAAGGAAGGTTCTTCTGTCAATTTTGCATCCCATGTAGGGGGCTGTGGTCTCAATGCGGCAACAGCAGCGGCTAGGCTCCACTGCCCTGTGGGTTTCTTTGGCAAGATATCCTCTGATATGTTCGGAGAGAGACTCTTGGAGCATATGGTGGACAACAATGTCTTGTTTGACCCTGATCTCTGTGCCAGTACCCTGCCCTCGATGATAGGGTTTCTGGCCCTCGATGAGGCAGGAAAGGCAAGTTATGCCTTCTACAGCAAGAATACCGCCCCCACTTCGATAGGGAGGGATGAACTTCTTACCGCCCTTTCAGAGCACTCAGATCTCAAGGTCCTGCACATAGGATCTGTCTCACTGGTGGTGGAACCGGGATGCGATGCCATCCTTGCAGCTGTCGATATGTTCAAACCCACCCCAATCGTATTCCTCGATCCTAATGTGAGGCCTACGGTCATTGAGGATTTTGCTGCCTACCGAGAGAGGCTAAAGCTTGCCATCAAGCTCTCGGACATCATCAAGCTCAGCGATGATGACCTGCTTCTGCTCTATCCCGATCTTGATATGGATGAGGCTGCCAAGCGCTTGAGCAAAGACAGCGGCTCACATATCATCCTGACCAAAGGCAAGCAAGGCAGTACCTGGTACAGCCCGGAGAAATTTACCGTAGATTCTCCTATCGTCGATCTGCCTGTAGTCGATACAGTGGGTGCTGGTGATACCTTCAGTGGCGCCTTGCTCTCTTTCCTGCATAGGGGAGGCTTCTTCGGTCCCGACGGAGAGGAGCCTCGCCTGGAGCCTCTTTCCAAGGCGACCATAGCCCAGGCAATGCGATTTGCCAACGTAGCGGCCTCCATCAACTGCTCGCGCAAGGGGTGTGATCCCCCCAGCTTGGCGGAAGTGGAAGAACTGCTGGCTTCCTTGTAGTTGTTGCCAATACCCGGTGATTGGCAGTACACTTAGGCAATGCTGAAGGAAACCAGAAGAAGAGTCACCCAGACCATCATCGCTAGCATTGTTGCAATACTTGTCATCTTGTCAGCGATGGTGCTCTGGAAATGGACTCATGCGATACAGATAGACCAGGACCGCAAGAATCTGCAGAAGGTGTTGCGTACCATAGTTGAAGACCAAGGGGAGAGCGCACTGCTCTCCCTCTCTGGCATTCCTGTCTCTGACATCTTCTATGGAGATGATGGGCTCATCCTGTTTGAGGAAGGCAACCGGAGCTGGCGCTACAGCGCATCCGAGATGCAGAATATCACAGTCTATGAGAAGGTGAACCGCAGTGTGGTGCATATCACCACAACGCTCGACGCACCGGTGAATGCCTTCATGGATGTCCTGCCTGCCCAGGGAACCGGAAGCGGCATCATCCTCTCCCTCGATGGCTACATCCTTACCAATGCGCATGTCGTTGAGAAGGCTAAGAGCCTGAAGGTAACCCTGCATAACGAGCAGTCCTACCCTGCAAAGCTCATTGGAGTCGACAGTGAGGATGACCTTGCGGTGATTCAGATAACAGTGGACAAGGAGAGTTACCTCAACCCGATCACGCTCGGTACCAGCAATGATCTGAAGATAGGGCAGAAGGTCATTGCAATCGGCAACCCCTTTGGGTATGACCGTACGATGACTGTCGGGGTGGTCAGCGGGTTGAACCGCCCTGTGCGCACCAATGAGGGAAAGATCATCATGGATGCCATCCAGACTGATGCCTCCATCAACCCAGGCAACAGCGGCGGGCCCCTGTTGAACAGTAGAGCTGAGGTCATCGGCATCAACTCGTCGATATACTCGACCAACGGGAATTCCCAGGGTATCAACTTCGCCATTCCCATCGATACTGCTGTTGCGATTATTCCCGACCTCATCAAGCTGGGCAAGGTAAGTAGGGGGTGGCTCGATATAGCCACCGTACAGCTTACCCCGCAATTGGTATCCTATGCCAAGCTTTCAGTCGACAAGGGTGTTCTGGTCAGCCAGGTGGTCTCAGGAGGCTTGGCAGAGAAGGCCGGCCTAAGGGGTGGCTCCCAGATGGTCCAGTACGGGACGAGTGTGATCTATCTTGGAGGGGACATCATCACTGCCATCAACAAGCGTGAGGTCAATGACCTCAATGACCTGTTCCTGGCTCTCCTGCATACCCGAAGCGGTGAAAAAGTGGATGTGATGGTCAACCGAAAAGGGGAGACCAAGACAATAGAGGTGCAGCTCATCGAGCGGAATGCACAGCATGTGAATGCATTAGTAAGGTAAATGATGGACGATATACGAGTAGACGAACGATGGGGCGGGGACCCTATAGAGAATATACATGGGGATGTATCCTATGAACAGAAGCTCTTCAAGGTGCATGCCGAGTATGAACCTGCAGGGGACCAGGCCCAAGCCATTGAGAAGTTGGCCCAGGGGCTGAAGGATGGACAGAGGTTCCAGACGCTCAAGGGGGTGACCGGAAGCGGCAAGACCTATACGATGGCCAAGATCATCGAACAGGTCCAGCGCCCCACCTTGGTCCTCTCCCACAACAAGACGCTCTCTGCCCAGCTCTTCAGGGAGTTCAAATCCTTTTTTCCCGACAATGCGGTCGAGTACTTTGTCTCGACCTATGACTACTACCAGCCTGAAGCGTATGTTCCCGGGCGGGACCTCTATATCGAGAAGGATGCCGATATCAACCAGGAGATAGACAGGCT
>CAZTXW010000082.1:0-9061 GCA_964617345.1 uncultured Sphaerochaeta sp.
TCTGTAGTGTGTGCCGACCTCAAGGGAGCCGATGAAACGGTAAAAAGCATCAAGGGCCAGGGTGGAAATGCGGTAAGCAAGAAAATTGATGTGAGCGTTTCATCCGATTGGAAGAACCTGATGGCTGAAGTGGACAAAGAGTTCGGCGGCGTTGATTATCTTGTCGCTGTTGCAGGGGTGGTAAACAGGGTCAGCTCCGATACGGTAGTCGACCTAACCGAAGAGGCCTGGGACACCGTACTGAACATCAATGCAAAGGGTGTGTGGCTTGGCATGCAGGCAGTGATACCAAGCATGCTTGAGCGTGGCGGTGGCAGAATCGTGAACATTTCGTCATTGGCAGGGTCAAAAGGACTTCAGGGTCTTGCCTCCTATTCAGCGTCCAAGGGCGCAGTGGAAGCCCTTACCAGACAAGCAGCCGTCGAGTACGGACGTCAGGGGATCCTCATCAACAGTGTAGCCCCCGGAACCATTGAGACCTCGATCAACAAAGCAACGCTTGAAACCGAGGAAGGCGCCAGAAGCAGCATCGCAACCACGGCTATCGGACGATGGGGTCAGCCGGATGAGCTTGCATCAGCGGTAGTATACCTATTGCAGGACGGTTCTTTCGTTTCCGGACAAGTATTCCATGTTGACGGTGGTTGGTCCATCACCGGTGGTGTTGAATACGGTGATTCAAGGGAGATGTAGGTTCCTACCATATTCGATCCCGAAAGAATATACATACACAGGCCCATTGGGGAATCCGCCGTTTGGCGGGTTCCTTTCATTGCTTGGCAAATGGGATGTCGCACGACGAATCAAGAAGAGTGACCACAAGGAGGGCCAGGAAATGGAGAGCTCCTTCGAAGACCTAGGGAACATAGCCCAAAAGTGATTAATACTAACTTTTAACCTTGACGACCCACATTTTCAGCTCCTATACTTACCTTACATGTATACAGCCTTCATCGATAGATGATCACTTTCTCAATTTGTCAAGAAAGGTGGTCATAATGCTCTTTTGTAGGTTTTCTCCATCGCACTGGAAAATTCCTGAGGAAGGAAAGATTTGTATGGTGGTTTCCCTGGGGTTGGAATGGCAATTCTGCAAATAGACTGTATGCATACGGGTATAGGGGTGTATTCATTCCTATAGGGCATACGAGAAAGGGGGCAGACTCTGTGGTTCCCAAAGGAGTGTCGGATGAGTGCGGCTAAGAGATTGTGCGTGTTCGGATTAGTAATCCTAACATTGGTTTCCTTTACAGGATGTTCTTTGTTTGGACCAAGTCTTCATGGAAAAACCCATGTTGCAAAAGCTATCGACGGGGCGAAACAGATACAAGCAACAAAAGAGGGAAAAGAGGTCAATGAAAAACTGGTAGAGCTGTTCAATGCTGAACTTGTATTGGCCTACCAGGAGACAGAGCAGGCGATCATGGCGGCAAAGGCGGATGTTTCCCTGTATGTAGATATGCCGATCGAGTCCTATGAGAACTTGGCTACGCTCTATGGAAGCATTACCTCTCTCTATGGAGGACTCATTGTCAGCGCAGTTGACTATCCTGCTTTGGTAAAGGATCTGGACAAGAGGGCAAGTAAGGAGTTGTTTGAAGCGGCAAAAACCATTAGTCAGAGCTCAGATGACTACGACAAGCTTAACGCTGCAACATCGTATCTCAAGAAGGCTACTGCATTAGATAGCGAATATGAGGCTGAAGCGAATGAGATTCTCATCGACGTATATATCCGCCTTGGTGATACAAAGATAAAATCCCTAGAAGTCCGTGAAATCGAGGCTGCAACTTCCTTCTACAACAAGGCATTGACGCTCGACAAGACAAATACAAGAGTTGCAGAAAAACTGGCATATGCCAAGGAAAGGCTCATTGAAATTAAAGTTATTTCAATTAGGAAAACACTTGAGACTGGCAAGACCTATCAGGAATTCAATGATGCCTTGAGAACCTATAGAAGCCTGGGAAGTAACGTAGGCACACAATATAGGTATCTTGAAGTGGAGCTTGAGAAAAAGCTCACCGCTGATATCCTTGTCTGTGTTGGCCCTGATGCAAATATGAGTTTCCGTACGCAGGAGTCGACCCCTTCCTGGCCAAGCAATGTAAGTGACAAGAGACCCCGGACAATAGTTGTTGAATATGAACATTTTAGAAACTTGAACATACAGGTACCTACAACCCATACCTATGTGCTGGTTCCAGATGCAGATTTTGGGACGGTCTCGTATACATATGACAGGAAGTCGGATAATAGTATAACCCTTGATTCTACAAATAATGAGTTGGAGAAAGTTGGATATAGAATGCAGCTTGAGCAAGATCCCAACAATGAGGAAGCTCGAAAAGCTCTTGCTACAGGAACCTATTCGAAAACTACATATACCGCGAAAAAAACCATCAATGATGTATATCACGTGTACAAGGTTGAAAATGGGGTGCCAAAGCTTCTGGATTCAACAAGCCCAAGCGTGTATACCAGAACCTTTGAACAGTATAGATTCATTACCGGTTCAAAAGTTCCCATTGAAAAGAAGACAGGAATCACCTTTGACAAGGATCATTTGGCTGGAGATGAATTTGACTCGACCAAAATGGATACCTATTTTGAAGAGCAGTCCATACAGCAGTTGTATGCAAGGAAAGTCAAAGACATAAAACAATATTATGAATTTCTTTGGTAGGTGATGAGAGCCTTTGGCTTTTGATCTGAAAAATGAGCATCTCCCTTTTCGCTTGAAGAGGGAGATGCTTTTGTTTGCCCAGTATGGGCACTATCTGGGAGGTAAAAATCCACTGGATACCAGGAGGCAAGGGCCTTGGAGCAATCATGACTGTGGTTGTGTGAAGAGAAGCGGAAGCATGTACCTGGGCCAGAGAGAGAAAGAATACAAACCAGCTCCCATGACAGAACTCCCGCCATTGCATGCAACGGCGGGAGTTCTGACATGGGCAAAACCCAAGAGATCAGATAGGCAGAAGATCTGATGAGGGAACCTCAAAGAGCCAAATCATTAGATGATCAGGGATGGAACACCTTTACCCTCTGCTCGCGCTTGATCATATCCCTTCCTTCCTGCAGTGAGGCTATCTCGCCTGTGGCATACATCTGCATCAGCGTATTGCCCAGGGCTGTGGCCTCCACAGGTCCTGCATAGACGGTGAGGCCAGTCTCAGTGGCGGTCCACTGATCCAGTATCTCATTCTTACACCCACCACCTATGACGTACAGCGAGGTAAACTTCTTGCCCGTTATCTCCTCCAACTGTCGGATAGAGAGGGCATAGGCCTTCGCAAGTCCGCGATAGATGGCAACCATGAACTCCCCTTTTGAGGAAGGGGGTGTCTGTCCATGTTCGATGCACCACCCTGTGATGCGGTCTGCCATCAGGTTGTCATAGCTGTTGGGCTTGAGGAAGCGATCGTCAGAGGGATCGATATACCCTTCATAGGAAGAGCAAGCAAGGGTTTCCTTGTCCAGATCTTTCCAGGAGACCTCTTCGCCCTGGCTCTCCCAATGGCGTACGCACTCCTGCTGGATCCACATGCCCATGATATTCTTCAAGAAGCGAATATTCCCACTGGCGGCTGCCTCGTTGGTGAACCCGCTCTCCATGGCAAGGGCTGTGATGATGGGCTCCTCGATCTCGACACCCAGGAGGGACCAGGTGCCACTTGAAATGTAGAGAGGCACCTCGCCCTTGGCTACAGGGACTGCCGCGACAGCACTGGCTGTGTCATGCGCTGCACTTGCAATGACAGAAACTCCCTCAGGGGCTCCTACCTCATGGCTGACAGAGTTCGTAAGGGACCCTATGACAGTTCCACTATCGACTATCTCACCAAAGAGACCCTTGTCAAAACCCATCTCATCCATGAGCTCCCAAGCCCAGTCTTTGGTCTTGGGATCATAGAGCTGGGTAGTCGAGGCATGGGTCCTCTCATTTTTCATGACACCTGTCAGCCAATAGGCCAACAGGTCGGGAATAGAGAGATAGTGATGCGCCGCTGCCAAGGCACCTGGGCGCATCTTTTGCATCGCAGCAAGCTGAAAAAGCGTGTTGAACGAGTGGAAGGCGATGCCTGTCTTCTCAAAGACCCGCATCTTGCCACCCAACTTTTCTGACACTTCCTCGATCATGCCATCGGTTCGGCTATCACGATAGTGGTAGCACAAGGAGACAGCAGAGCCTGTCTCATCCAGGAGGACATAATCGACCCCCCAGGTATCAATGCCGATCGAACCAATCTGAGAGCCATACTGGGCGAAGGCTTTCTTCAACCCAATTTTGATCTCAGAGAACAGCCCCATCAGATTCCAGTAAAACTCCCCCAAGATCTGGTCGTTGTGGGTTACGAAGCGGTGCACCACCTCGAAATTCGTAAGATCTCCCACAATTACCCTACCATTGGAAGCGCCCAAGTCTACTGCGATATGCTTTTTCATCCCTACTCCTTGCAGTTGGCCAACAGGTATGCTTCAGCTTCAGCTGACCATAGTCCATTATGCTTCTTCACCAGCTTGTCGAGTTCGGCAAACAGGGGTTTGGTCTTGCCAAGCTCTGCAAAATCATCAATAGCAGTCAGATCGCAATCAAAATGGGTGTAAATCATCTTCTTGCCGCCTGGGATGGAAGGAAGGTTGATGACCGTCTGTGGTACAGCGCGCAAGCCACCGATATGGGTGACAAGGCCGGCAGGATTGAGCAAGCCCTTACCCATCATCTCCAAGGACTCACGCATATCATCGGTATTTCCACCGCTGGTACCCACAATATGTGTTGATGCATAGTGGACATTATAGAAGTTCATTGTGGCTGAGAAGTCAGTACGCTCAGGACCTGCGAAGAAGTTGAGACACCCATCACGGGCAAGGATGCTGTCAGCCTGCTCGATCAAGGCCCTCACAGGAGCCATGACAATCACATCGTCATACCCCTTACCCTCGGAAAGCTCCATAAGCTTGGCTACGGGGTCGTCAACACTCTTGGTATTGAGATAGATAAGCTCAACACCGTTTTTCTTTGCTTCCGCTACAGTGTAGACCTCTGCAGCACGCTTGAGGCGTGCATCATCAATATCGGTTACTACGAGCCTGCCCGGCTTTCGGTCGCAATGCATGGCATAGTCAATGGCGCAAAGCCCCATGGGACCGACCCCTGCAAGGAGGGCGAGGTTTCCACCCTCTACAATACCCATATGGTGCTTGTAGGAGCCACCCTTGGTATGATACATCGCGTGGAATGTCCCCACTACGCAGGAGACAGGCTCGGCAAGGCCGCCGAGGAAATATGCATCACCCTCATAGGTGAGCAGGCAGTCCATATCCATCACCTGGTGAGGGATGATCACATAGGTGGCATTGCCTCCTACATGGGGAAAGGAGTAGCCAGGGGCATCAAGGGTCCCTTCATAGTTCAAAGCCGGCTGGATAGAGAATTTGGACCCTGCCTTGAACTTATCCTGCCACTTCTTGCCAACCTCGATGATCTCGCCACAAAACTCGTGGCCAATGATGATGGGATTGGTAGCCACATCGGAGGGAACCCTCTTGTGGCTTCCACCCTGCTCGGCTGCCTTGTGGTCACTCATACAGATACTGTTGGCGATGACCTTGGCGAGGATCTCATTATCCTTGATGGCGGGAAGTTCAAACTCTTCGACTCGAATATCATTGACTCCATAGAGTCTTGCTGCACGTGTTTTCATAGCACTCTCCTAGTTGAGCATGACCTGGCCACCGGTAACCGGCACAGCCTGTCCTGTCTCATATTTTTGTTCGACAATGTAACAGATAGCCCGCATGACATCCTCGGTCGTACAACCACGGCCCATAGGGACTTTCGATTCATAGAACCTTCTTACATCCTCTACCGTCTTAGCTCCCGGTACCTTTCCAGCATTGAGATACTGGACAAACAGACCCCTCTCCGGGTCGGACCAAAGCGGGCCATCGAGGAAATTCCCCGGGCACACCGCATTGACCTTTATGTTATCCTCGATAAGTTCGAGGGCGAAACTCTGGGTAAGGCCTATGGTGCCAAACTTGGCCCCTGCATACGCTCCATTCTTATTGGACCCTTCCAGGCCTGACTTGCTGCTGATGGAGACCAGGTCAGTGAAGTAGGCCCCGGAAGCAATGTTCTGCAGTGCCATCATGATCGAGGCATGCTTGCTGCAGAGGAAGAAGCCGGTATAGTCGACACTGGTGACAAACTGGAAGTCCTTCAGCGACATCTCCTTAACCGAGCCGGCCCGAAGGACTCCGGCATTGCTGACAAACAGGTCCAAGCCCCCTGTCTCCCTGCCGACTTCATCCATCATGGCCTCAACTGATGCTTCGTCAGTTACATTCACATACAGGGCCTTGGCGACGGTGATGCAGGCAACATAATTCAGGCTCGCTGCCAGGTCCTCTGCACCCTGCATGTTCATATCGGCGATATAGACAAAGGCTCCTGATTCACTCAAGGAGCGGACCATACCCTCTCCAAAGCCTTGGGCACCTCCGGTGACCAGGGCAATCTTGTCCCTGACCACATCATCGCGCCTTGTCGAGGGAGGAAGGCTGACAATGGCAGAGACGCCTTCGCCCCTGACTGCCTCATCATAGTTGGTCCCAAGACCAAACTGGACTGCCCTACCCTCAATGCCTATGACTGCAGGATAGAGGTTTTTCTTGCTGCAATAGATGTGCAATTCCGCCATCCAGCGGGTGGTGGTTGCTTTCACCTCATCTCCCTCCTCAACAGGGGAGAGGGTAAGGTCTGCTTTCTTGCCTTGCGTCGGGTGGATGAACAATCCCTTCACCCCATCAAAGGTCAGGCCTCTGATAACTGGTGGCAACTCTTGTAGAATCTTCTCTGTAAAACGAACCATACCATAACTCCTAGTCAAATAGTTTGATGAGATCCAAGGGATGATGGCTGTCCATCTTCCTACCCAGGGAGGAATAGAGAGCAAGCCTCTTATCAAGGCTTTGCCCAGCATACGGGTTGTGTGGATGGAACAAGCCTAGCCTTGCATCGGCGGTGGCAAGCTTCTCATGGGCAACCAATGCCCACGCAGAGTCGACAAGGTGGCGGCAAGAAGGTTGCAGCAGCTCAGGGCAGTTCATGCTCTGGCGCGAACTGTTGATATCAACCCCGCTGATCTCCATGAGGTTGCGCTCCTTGGCGAGACCTTGCAAACGGTGCATCTGCTCAAGGGTATTCCTCGGGGGCATATACGTGATGGCCGGATAGCCGATATCGACAAGCAGGTCCAGAAGCTCCACGAGGAAATCATCCTCAAACTTCTCCGCCTTCTTGTCCCCTGTCACACTCTGTTCGACATCGCCTAGGTATGCATAGGCTGGGATGGCTCCGATGCTGTTGCCAAAGGCAACCACATCACGCACATCCGGACACTCCGCCTTCGCAGGCTGGATAAAGAAACGGGGAAGGAAGTTGCTCTTGAACACCCCCAACAGGTCATATGTATAGTGTGGGTTCTGTGCATCGAGCAACAGGGATTGCACTTTCGATGAAAGTGCAATCTTCAGATCCCTCTCCAAGAATCTGAGCAGTTTTTCGCCCTTGCCGAACATGGAGATGCACTGCCTGGCCATAGCATAGAGGATATGGCGCTCGGTGATGGAGCCCCCCTCGTCAGCGTGGGAGAGAGGGACCACATCACGCTCAAAGTCAAGGTCGAAGCCATACCGCCCTACCAGGGACTGCAAGGCCTCCACCTGTGCTCTGTTACGCAGGTTACGCTCCCTGTTCACAGGTCTGAGAAACCGGGAAACTTCATCAATCTTGTGATGAGGCACCCCATGGACGCACATATAGACAATGCCAGGGGAGTCGGGGTTGTTTATCTTTCTGTCTGCCAGCGGTGTATCCAGAAAACTCACCCGCATCTCAAAGCCGACAGTGCTGGCAATTCCCAAGTCCCTAGCAGTATCGAGCAACTCGGTCGCTGCTCCGATACTGTCATGGTCTATACTGCCGACAATACCCAAGCCTGCCTTCCAGGCGGCGTAAGCTGCCCCTGCTGGCTCATAGGGGCTGAACGACCAGGTGGTATGCACATGGTTGTTCACCTCCTCCAGAGCCTTACGGCTGAGGGAGCCCGACAGGATCAGTGAGCCTAATTCCCTACTCGCCTCCAGGCGAGTAGGTTTGTCGGCACTGTTGATGGCATGTTCAAGTTGTTGCAAATCCATGGACACCTCGTCAGTAGTATTTATACGCCTTCACGGCTTGTGCGATAGAACTCACCATCGGTGTAGTTATAGACAGGGACATAGGAAGGAAGGGGCAATACCTGCTCATGGATAGCATCCAATACGGATGATGCCTGGGCAAAGTAATACTCTTCCATCTCAGCAGGAGGCGTGATCCAGTTCCTCGATCCCACCACGACAATTGGTGCATCAAGATACTCAAAGGCCAGACGGCTGAGATTCGATGCAACTGTATGCAGATAACTTCCTCTCTCGGAGCTGTCGGTGACCATGACACAGCGGCCTGTCTTCTTCACGCTCTCGATGAGCATCTCGTACTTGAGGGGGTTGATCCAACGCAAGTCGATGACTTCGGCTTTCATGCCAAACTCCTTCTCAAGCCTATCGGCAGCATCGAGGGCTGTGTACAGTGAAGGCCCGAGCGTCACAAGTGTAAGGGCATCGCCCTCTCTCTTGATCGCTGGCTCCCCTTCGGGAATCTCGTAGTAGCCCTCAGGAACGCCTTCCTTTACAAACTGCTCGCCAATGCCATAGAGCTTCTGGCTCTCAAAGAATACCACAGGGTCAGTACCACGCAACGCGTAGTTGAGCATACCCTTCACATCATAGGGGGTGGAAGGGTACATCGCCTTCAAGCCGGGAACCGAAGCAACCATGCTCGTCCACTCCTGGGAGTGCTGAGCCCCATACTTGTTTCCGACAGAGACGCGCAGGACGAGAGGCATCGTCAACACACCGGCACTCATTGCCTGCCACTTGGGCATCTGGTTGAAGACCTCGTCCCCTGCACAGCCGAGGAAGTCACAGTACATCAACTCGACAACTGCAC
>CAZTXW010000083.1:0-8976 GCA_964617345.1 uncultured Sphaerochaeta sp.
TCGGTTATGTTTTTCTTCAGTACGATTATCATGCAAACACGCTAGAAGGTATCCTGCAAAAGGTCAAGTAAGCATTGTCTTTTTCCCTCTGTCATGGTATGAAAACAGGCATGGATGAACACTACTGGGATGCTATTTTTTCCTCATTCAGAAAGGCGATCGAGGACGAAGGAAGGAGACTGCCCTCCTTGTCCATCATCGCCGGACAGAAAGAGGACCCCTATCGCGTGTTGATAGCCACCATTCTCTCCCTGCGGACCCGCGACGAGGTGACCCTCGCAACAAGCGAACGTCTCTTCGCCCTTGCCGATACACCCTCCTCGATGCTCGCCCTACCAGTAGAGGAGATAGAGCGTGCCATCTATCCTGCAGGATTCTACAGGACGAAGGCGAAGACCATACACGCCATCAGCGAGATACTGCTTGACGAGTATGGAGGTAGTGTCCCTGCAACGAGTGAAGCTCTTATGAAACTGCCGGGAGTTGGGATCAAGACAGCGAACCTCACCCTCAACCTGGGCTTCGGCATAGAGGCAATCTGTGTGGATTGCCATGTGCACAAGATAGCAAACAGGATGGGATGGGTCAGCACAAGAACACCTGAGGAGACGGAAGTTGCACTTCAGAGCGTCATGCCCAGGAGGTTTTGGATACCATTAAATGAGCTTTTGGTGATATACGGCCAGCTAGTCTGCACTTCGATCAGCCCATGGTGCTCAAGGTGCCCACAAGAAAAAACCTGCCCGAAGGCAGGAGTGGTAAGCTCACGCTAAGGCTTTCCTGGAAACCTCAAAGGTTGCGATCAGGACAATCAGGTGGAACATCACGCTCTCCATCCAGGAGATCCAGTGCTCTGCCCTGAAACCACGGAAGCCAGGTGCAATATCTGCAAAGAAGATGGCCGCTATCCAGATGACCAGCACAGCTATCGTTCCAGCTTTGACAAACATAGGGGATAGCTTTCTCGTAAACAGGGGAATCAGCATAACAAGCCCACCCAACAACACAATGACCGCCACCAAATAGATGATCACATCACTGCTGAATGCTCGATAGAGCGCCCCTATGCCAGAGCTCCCTCCCCGGGAAATGAGACCCTGCAGTCCTATGCTGATGTACAGCAGGGAAATGACAAGCCTCAATACAAACGCACTACTTTTCTTGGTAATTGGTCCAGTCTCAGCCATCACAAACTCCTTTAGATCGTATCAGTAGACATCCCTCACGACTTGGGAGACAGCCTCAGCTTTTCCCAATGTATAGAAGTGGACGCCGGGAACCCCGTGTTCGATCAGGTCCTTCGCCTGCTTCTTGCTCCAGTATACCCCAACTTCCTTCACTTCTGAGAGTTTCTTTGCACGCCCAAGAAGTTCGACCAGTTCTGGGGGGAAATCGACATGGAAGGTCTGGGGAATGACGGCCAAGTCACGCTTGCTGCCGATAGGCTTGATGCCGGGA
Source organism: uncultured Sphaerochaeta sp. (assembly GCA_964617345.1). Taxonomy (GTDB): domain Bacteria; phylum Spirochaetota; class Spirochaetia; order Sphaerochaetales; family Sphaerochaetaceae; genus Sphaerochaeta. The sequence goes on from CAZTXW010000083.1 coordinate 1,459, forward strand.
ATGATGGGCACAGTGATACCGCTTTGGCGGCACTCCTCGACAAATCGGTAGTAGACACTGTTGTCAAAGAACATCTGCGTCACGATGTACTCGGCCCCACAGGCAACCTTATGCTTGAGGTGTTCCATATCAGAGATGCGGTTTGCCGCTTCCGCGTGCTTTTCTGGGTATCCAGCCACACCGATGCAGAAGTTGGTCTTATCACCATCTACAAGAGACTCGTCAAGATAGATGCCTTTGTTCAGGTTTGCAATCTGCTTTACCATATCACTGGAGAATGCATACCCCCCCTTGATGGGAACAAAGCGTTTCTGACCCTGGGGAGGGTCCCCACGCAATGCAAGGACGTTGTTGATACCCAAAAAGTTCAGCTCCAGCAGTGCATCCTCTATCTCCCCACTCTGCATCCCTCCACAGATCAGGTGTGCAACCACCGGTATGTTGAAGGTGTGCTGGATAAGACCTGAGAGAGCGATGGTACCAGGTCTCTTGCGGACAGTGCGCCGTTCGAGCAACCCATCCGGCCTCTCGACATAGACAACCTCTGCCTGGTGGTTGGTCACATTGATGTAGGCAGGCTCGAAGAGGCTCAGCGAGCGTACGGTTTCCAACAGCACATCTGCTTTGCCTCCCTTCAAGGGCGGGACCAGTTCAAAGGTAAACAGAGGCTTCTTGGCCTGATTGAGGATGTCTATAACTTTCATGGCCCTAGTATTCCATACCAGAGAGCAGTGTGGCAAGCTCATCCTCTGCAATGCCCTTCCTCTGGGCATAGAGGGAGAGCTGGCCATTGGAAATTTTTCCGATTCCAAAATACCGCAACTGCTCACCTCCGATAAGCATGGAACAGACTGTGGAGGCGGGGTCCATGGCAAAGTTCTCGGTTAGACGTACACCTATCCTCTCTTCTGCGCCAAGCAGATCAAAGAGGGTACGTTTCTCACTATGGTCACTCCAGGAGGAGTACCCGGGAGCAGGCCTTATGAAGGAGGGGCAGGAACATCCCCATTTCTGTCTGAGGAGAGCCTCCGCCTCGTCAGCGAGCACTTCAGCCAGCCTGTCAGCGAGTATCTGCAGCGCAAGATGATTGAAAGCCAGGTCAGCTTGCTTCATATGGCCTGCAAGCTGCAGAGCCGAAGTTGCAACCAGCAGTCCTACCGTATCATCCTCAGCTATAGCATCGGCGAGGGAGAAACCATGCTCCTCATTACGCAGGAAATAGAAGGAGGAGGTGCCCACCTTCACTTCAAGGCGGTCACTATGGGCAGGAAACAGGCCACAGACAATCTTGCACCCCGTTCTAAAGAGATCCTGTATCTCCTGCTCATCCAACAGGGCCTTTGCCTCCTGGACCAACTTCTCTCCCTCTTCGCTGGCGAAGGGAACCTTCCAGGCAGAACAGTACATCTTCCAGTTGATCTTCCCAATCAAGGAAGGTAGGGAGAAATCATCCAGGACAAAGATTCCATACTCCTGTGCTTTGGTACCTGATTGTTTTTGTTCCTGCTTTGCCAGAAGTGAGGCATAGTCAAAGCTCTGGGAAGATCTTTTTTCCTCCCGATTGTTGCTCCTCTCTTCCTTATCGAGCAGGCTCAGGGTCAACTCTGCATGTTCCTTGAAAAAGAGCTCCCTCTCATCCCCTACTGCCTTCTGGGCAGTCAGTGCCATGGCCGAGGCATCCTGGGTCTGGATGACCGGTCCACCATACAGCGGAGCGAGTTTCACAGCGGTGTGCAACTCGCTGGTGGTAGCCCCTCCCACAAAGATGGGTATGGTGCATCCACTCTCTTCAAACAATCTGATCACTGAAGCCATCTCCCTCAAGGATGGGGTAATGAGACCGCTGAGGCCGACAAGGTCAGCTTGGTGCTCCTTTGCCGATGCGAGGATTTCCTCCTTGGGAACCATCACCCCGAGGTCGATGACTTCGAAATTATTGCAGGTAAGGATGAGGCTTACGATATTCTTGCCGATGTCATGCACATCACCTTTGACCGTCGCTATGACAGCGACCTTCTTCTTATGGTTACCTGAAACTGCAACTGAACTCTCCAAATAGTCAGTAATACGAGGCTGGAGGATATCGACAGCTCGCTTCATGGTGCGAGCACTGCGCACCACCTGGGGCAGGAAGAGCTTGCCCTTTCCAAAGAGGGAGCCCACCTCCTTCATCCCTTCCATCAGGGGCCCCTCGATAAGGGCGAGGGGATTCTCGTCACTGAGGGAGGAGAGGTCCTCAGAAAGGAAGCTGTTCTCCCCCTTGAGAATGGCTTGTACAAGTCGCTCTCTGGGAGGAAGGCATTTCCACGCTTCAGAACTGCTCTTCGGCTTACTCTTGCCTGTACCTGCTGTGTTTCTCTCTGTCGTATCAGACATTTGCTCAAGGGCAAGATCGATAAGTTCCCTTCGTACAGAAGGCAGGTCATCACCCTCTGCTAGCAGTGCCCGTTTGATGATATCCTTTGTCCGGTCATCGATGGTAGAGACAGAGAGGCTTACCCCAGGATTCACAATGCACATATCAAGCTCAGAAAGGTCGAGGAAGATGGCGTGCATGGCACTGCGCAAGGCATCGTTTCCCCTAAAGGAGAAGGATAGGTTGCTGATGCCCCCTATGGTATGGCAGTGAGGAAGGTTCTTTTTGATCCAGGAGACCGCCTGCAAGAAGTCACGGGCATGGGTATCGCTCTCATCAAGGCCTGTGGCGATGGAGAGCACGTTGGCATCGAAGATGATGTCCTCAGCTCGTATGCCTGCAAGCAACAGGAGGTTGTAACTGCGTTTCGCTATGGCTATCTTCCGTTCATAGGTATCAGCCTGCCCCTCTTCATCGAAGAGCATGACAACCATGGCAGAGCCATAGGAGGCAATGAGGCGCGCCCGTTCTACAAAGGTTTCCTCCCCCTCCTTCAGGCTGATGGAGTTTACGATGCCACGCCCTTGGATCTCCCCCAGCGAGCGTTCAATGACGCTCCAGTCCGAGGAGTCCACCATGGGGGGAACCTTGCTGACAGAGGGGTCACTTCCCATATGCCTGAGGAAGGAGACCATACTTGTCTCTGCGTCGAGCATGGAGGCATCCATGCAGATATCTATGACCGAGGCACCCTCCTCTATCTGGAGGCGAGCGACAGAGAGGGCCTGCTCCCATGCCTGCTCCTTGATGAGGCGGGCAAACTTTCTGGACCCTGCGACGTTGGTGCGCTCTCCAATGATCAGAAGCCTATCACTGGAAAGAGGACATGCTTCCAGTCCAGCAAGGAGGAGGGTGTGCTCTCTCCCAACCCTCCTATGGACCGGTTTGCCCTGTACGGCCTTGGCCAAAGCCTTGATATGTTCAGCTGTTGTGCCACAACACCCTCCCACAATATTCAGGTGCCCTCCTGTCAGCGCTGGTTCCAATTCCCTTGCCATCTGAGCAGGATCCAGATTGTACAACCCTTCCTTGTCCGGAAAGCCTGCATTGGGATGGGCGCTGATATAAAAGGGGGCCAATTCTGAGAGCTTCCCAATAAGAGGCAACATCTCCCTAGGCCCTGTCGAGCAGTTCAGCCCAAGACAGAAGAGGGGGAAGGGAGTCAACGAAATGACAAAGGCCTCCAGGGTCTGGCCGCTGAGGGTGCGTCCGCTCTGGTCGCTGAAGGTAGCGCTCACCATCAGGGGGACCGTGCGATCCTTGGTCTTCATGGCATCAAGGCAGGCCATGATCGCACTTTTTGCCACAAGGGTATCGAAGACCGTCTCGATGAGCAGAAGATCTACACTTCCATCAAGAAGGGCCTCTGCCTGCTGGGTGTACATCGCCTTGAACGAGGCAAAATCACTCTGACGGTAGGAGGGGTCATCGACATTGGAGGAGAAGGAGAGACTCCGGTTCGTAGGGCCCAGCACCCCAGCGACAAAGGCATACCCATCATGCTCCCTTTCAAAGTCAGCCGCAGCCTCCCGAGCTATCTCACAACCTGCCTGGTTGATGGCCACCACATCACCTGCCAGGCCATACTCCTCCAGATTGAAGGCATTGGCGCAGAAGGTGTTGGTCTCGATGATATCGGCTCCCGCCTCAAGGTAGGAGGTATGGATGCCAAAGATGACATCCCCTCGGGTCAGGTTGAGATACTCGTTGCACCCGAGTGCTCTCTTTCCATCCAAGGTGAAGTCATCAGAGGAGAGCTCTTCTGCTTGGATCATGGTCCCCATCGCCCCATCGAGGATGGCTATACGTTCATTGAGAATCTTCTGTAGATATTCCTGTCTGTTCATGCGTGGCTTCGTACCTCCAGCTGTCCACAGAGTGCCAGCTTTGTGTCAAGTAATACAAGGGCAGAGAGAATCTGCCCAATACCATTCATCTCTTCTGTTACCTTCTGTACATCTGCCTCATTTCGTACCCTGTTGCAGAAGGCTGTCGCATAGGCATCGGAAAGGGCGGCATCACTGCAGGCGACCATCACTGCATCGGCGCGCCCGAAGCTGTGGGAATGACCCACCTTGGCAGAGGAGGTACACACGCCCAAGGGGCAATGCTTTGGCTCCACTATGAGGGAAACCTTACCTGAAAGAGGGTTGTCCCCAGCAAATAGGGTAACAGCAAGAGGCTTGAGGACATCAATATAGAGGTCCCCTCCATTCTCCACTACTATCTCTTCCAGGGAAAACTTCTCCTTGAGAAAAGAACCCACCTCCTGTGCGATAGATCCTGCAACACTGGCCATGGGCCCGGTTCCAGAGAGCCTTGCTGCATTGAGCATGCCTGCAATGAACGGCGAATCGGAGCCTGATCCACTTTGCTTTCCATCTCTCGTATCCTTATCCCTGCCCATACCCGCTCCCTTTCTCGGCTGCAAAGGAACAAAGGAGTGGAGAAAGGCGGGATCCGGATAGGTGAGGATCTCATTGCGCAACCTTCTGAGTAGTCTTGAGCCTTCAGAAACGAGCATTTTGCCATCAACTGAGGCTGGGGCATACCCGACCCAGAGATCGCTCTCCCCTACTGCAAACGTGAGGGAAGCGAATCGGGAAAAGCCCATCGCCTTGCGGTAGGTACGAGCCTGGAACACCCTATGCCTCTCTCTCGTTTGACAGGGAGAACAACTGCATGGGACAAGCCTGGACACAGAGGCCGCAGAGGACACACAGGTCGGGATCATAGACCAGTTTCCAATCCATATCCATGCTGAGGGCCCTGGGGGAGCAGACTGCGGTGCAGGCTCCGCAGTTGATGCATAGCTGCTGCTGGAAGTTCAGCTCCTTGATCATCTCTGAGACGACAACTCCTGTCCGAGTAAGCCAGAGGACACTCTCCTTGAGATCGGATTCCAATCCTGTCAACTCAACGACGAGCTTGCCCCCTCTACCAGAGGCAACATCGGCGTTGAGAATGTTGATATCCACATCATAGGTCCTGACCAGCTTGCTCACCAGAGGTTGCTCTACCAGGGTCGGGGAGAATCTGAGTGCATAACGCTTTTTCATCGTGAGCCTCCTTCCCTAGGAACCAGGGGTTTGACAAAACTTTTCGCTGGAAACGGATGAACCGCCTCGGTAAGGGTGAACTCACCTCTCTCTATCCAGGTCTGCAACAGCTTTGCAATTTCCCGTGCCTTGCTCAAGGAGGAAAGGGGGGCACTCTTGGCCTCCCTTCCATTCGGAAGCCGCACCTTGCCACTTTGGAGCTCTTCATAGGTGACCCTGCTTACCGTTGGGTGTCCGTCCTGGCCATAGTCGCTTATGAAGGTCTCTATCTGACTGTTTCGAATAGAGAGATGCTTTGCCATCCTGACATCGAGGACAGGGATGGGAATGCCTATGCCTACAAACAGGGAGACACCGTACTTCTCGTAGTAGGCAGAGCGGATAAACTCGGTGGACATCTGCTTGGCATCACCGATGAGGGCAAGCGTGGCTCCGGTTCCCAGAGGTATGCCATGCTCGTTTCGCTCCCTGCTCGTGTTGTACTGGGTGCCGTTCCATACCACATACCCTTCACTCCCTCCCAGGAAGATTCTGGTGCCAAGGCCTATGGTCCGTAGGTAAGGGTCATTGAGCAGGGGGCTGAGCTCGCCACTGGTGGAGTAGGTGACGTTGCTGAACTTGGGTAGCAGGGTTCCCATATAGGTGTACTTGATCTTGTTGGTGCTATTGGTGGCAGCGGCGTAGTTCTGGTAGGCATTGCGGGGGTTGAACAGATAGAACTCGTTGAGCCCGTCCTTATTGACCCAGGTATCTATTTCCCGTGTCGGATAGCAGTCAGTGCCTTTGCCCCTTGCAAACAGGCGCACATCCTTACCTGCAATGAGGTCCTCGATGACGTTCGCCCCTCCATAGGTGGGGTCAAACTTCGACTCGGCTGTCGCCCCAATGAGGGTATCGACGGCAGCAAGGCCTTCGTAGGCATGCACTCCGTTGAGGGTAATCTCCTCCATCCTGATACCAGGGGACCAGTGGCCGAAATTGATCACAGCTGATGAGGAGCACATCGGTCCGAAGGTGGCTGTGGTGACGACATCGACTTGTTCGGCAAGCGTCTCGATATCAGCTGTGGTGGCCATCTGGGAAAACTCTTCGGCTGTGACCACCACAACCTTCCCTCGTCTGATCTTCTCGTTGATCTGCGCAACTGTCTTTGCCATGGGAACTCCTACACCCTAACGGGAATGAGATGGTAGGAAGGCACTTCATACGGATGGGAGCGTTTCAACGCTTCTATCACAGAGGTGGCATCTTCTTCCTTGACAACCAATTCTAGCCGCCACTCTACCACTTGTGCAAGTTCTTCCCTTGTCCCAAGAAAGGGATTGCTCGTCGAAGAGGGACGAAACTGGCCCAAACCCTTGGTTTGCCAGCTACATTGCTCATACCCACCCATTGCACCGGCACCAGAAGCGAACAGGGCATCCTTTACCGATTCCAGGTGGCTTTCAGGCAGATAACAGACAAGTACATACATCTTTTCTCTCCTTGGATTTCGTCCTATGATAGGGCTATGGTAAAACTTCTCATCTTCCTCGGCAACCCTGGAAAAATCTATGAAAAAAGTCGGCATAATGTCGGATGGCTCTTTTGTGACCACCTCTATCCTACGATGCAGTGGTCCCAGAAATTCCATTCGCATGTTGCAACAGAGGGTCAGTACAGGTTGCTCAAGCCCCAGACCTTCATGAACGAGAGTGGTAAGGCAGTACGTGCCTGCAGTGACTTCTTCAACTACACGAGCGAGGAACTTCTGGTCGTACACGACGACCTTGAGCTCCCCTTCGGGACAGTCAGGTTGCAAAAGGGAGGAGGCCTTGGTGGGCACAACGGGCTCAAGTCCATCAAGAGCCATCTGGGTGATGATGCATTTTTACGACTGCGATTCGGCATAGGAAGACCCCTAAGGGGCAGTGTCGCATCCTATGTGCTCCTTCCTTTTTCCAAGGAAGAGGCACCTATGCTCCCCTTGCTGTTTGATAGGGCTGAAAATCTGCTGAGAGCTGATGTATCCGCACTTCCAGTTACAAATACATTAGTCTAACA
>CAZTXW010000084.1:0-8754 GCA_964617345.1 uncultured Sphaerochaeta sp.
ATGCACAAGCCCTGCCAACCCTCAAGGATGACATCAAGACTAGGCAGGCTGCTTTTGCCTACATGGCCTTCAACCTGCTCTGCATGCCTTGCTTTGCAGCCGTCGGGGCTATGAAGCGGGAACTGAAAAGTTGGAGGGTTACCCTTGGACAGGTTGGCATCCAGATGCTTACCGCGTATATTGTGGCACTCTTCATCAATGTTGTGGGCAATTTGCTCTTCTAGGAGGGATAGGGGGCAGACTCCTAGGGAAGCTCAAAGGCTTAGAAAGCATGTCGCCCTTCCTGCCCCTAATTATAACTTATCCAAACATCTAGCTAATTTTAGCTTTATTAATACGTAGGAGGTAGTATGATTAATTATCTGATAGCACTAGCGGTTATCGTGTTCTTGGGCTCTTTCACTGTGAAGAAGGTCCGCTTGGCAAGGTCGAGACGTCAGAGCAGGGAGGAATTCTCCTGTACGGGAGGGTGCTCGGGTTGTAGCGGTTGCTAGCAACAGTAGTATGATCGGTTCTGAAGAGAGAGGTTTTTGTTTTCGTCCTCTCTCTTCTTTCGTATTGGCTTTCCCTTGTACTACCCCTTCCTGGCGCTGCTACTCTGTACCTTTTTCGTCTTCTCTGTCCTTCCCTCATGCAATATCTTCAGGTAGGATGTGCAGCTCCTCTTCCTGTTCGGCCCGTATGCAACACCTCTTCAGGGTTGAGAAGAGTTGCCGTACATTCCCAGGCCAGGGGTATAGCTTCAGAAGCATCATATCCTGTTCGGATATACGCTTTCCTGGGAAATTCCTCCTGAAGAAATGGTGGCAGAGCTGTGGTATATCCTCCAGATGAGACCTAAGCGGAGGCAGGCAGATCGTGGTATCGCTGATCCTGTAGTAGAAATCCTTCCTGAAACGCTTCTCATCGATGAGAAGTTTCAGGTCCTGGTTTGAAGCTGTCACCAGCCTGAACTTGGAGACCTTTACCTTGGTGTCCCCGAGCTGTCTGTATCGCCCGTTCTCCAGGAGCCTGAGCATGTTTGCCTGGGAGTCCAGGGTAAGGTTCTCCACCTCATCAAGAAACAGGGTCGACTGGTTTGCATCATGGACAAGGCCCGGTAGGTCACTCTTGCCATCGGTGAAGGCCCCTTTCGTATGGCCATAGAACATGGAGTCCCCGATGGAGCCATGTAACAGGGAGCAGTTTACGCTGATCATATTGCGGAAGGGATTCTTTATCTTGTGGATGATCCCAGCTGCAATTTCCTTGCCTGTGCCTGTCTCCCCAAACAGATGGATCGAACACTCGCCTTTGGCATAGAGTGCAAGATTCGAACGCAGGTCCTGCATTATCTTGCTATCACCAATGAGGCTTTCAGTACTGTAGGAAGAGTCCTCGCGTACGGTGTGTTCTTCACTGAACCGCAGGAAGAATTGGGGATACTCGATCGTTTCCTTATGGATGAACTCCACAGGGAACGAGAGTTCTGGCAACGTGAAGGGGGAATGTCCGCGATCGAGGAAGAGGATTACCTGAATCCTTTTCCCTAGCTTCTGCAGTTCCTGCAAGAGTTGGTGCTGAGAACCGGTTCCCAACCTCTCATCTGCAAGAATCCACACTCTCTCTTTCGTTTCTGTTTTTTCAACAGAGGCCACCAGTTTCTGGACCATGCTGAAATCATGCAGGGCCTCGTAGGAAAAATACTGCTTGAACCGATCTTTAAAACGCCAATCTGAAGAGACAACAAAAAGAGACATGCACAAACTCCTTATCTGGCTTGCTTAGGAAGGATGAACTATATTTTTGTACTGATAGTCTAATTTCTCTTGTTGGTGGTCGCTACTCTAACTTGAAGAGGTTTACCGGTTTACTTTTGCTTTTCTGTCAATAGGACCTGTACAGCAGCGAGAGCGTAGATGGCTGCGGTCTCTGAACGTAGGATATTTCCCCTCACCATAACTGCTCTGAATCCTGCATCTTCCAGGAATGCACACTCCTCGTCTGAAAGTCCCCCTTCAGAACCAACGAGTATGGCTACAGGAGTATCAGCTTCAATGGATGAGAGCAGCTGGGGCAGGGTCTGTTGGTCTTCACTTCTTTTGCTTTGGTGGAAAAAGAGGAAGAGCCCCCTGTTGTCCCAATGCCTGGGGAGGTCAGCAAGAGCGAGTACCTTTTCAGTGAGGCAGGTGGGGATGGGTGATCCACTTTGCTGGATTGCTTCCTTGACCTGGCTATCCAGCCGTTCTTTCTGCGATCCGAGGGTAGTATCTTTCTTGTGGGAATAGTCCTTCACACAGTACTTGCTCTGCACGAAGGTTATCTCTTCGACTCCAATCTCTGTCGCCTGGCGGACTATCATCTCATTCTTCTTGCCCTTGCACAGGCATTGGTAGAGAAAGAGTCGGGGATAGCTGCCCTGGTAGGAGGGAAGGGCGTCGGTAGCAACATCCACCTCAGCCTCCCCCAAAGGGGAGACTGAGAGGATACAGTTGTTCTTTCCTATCTGCTCAAGTTCCAACAGCCAGCTCTCGCCTCTCCTGTCCCTGCCAATCAAGCGTGATCCGACCTTCAGGCGAAGGACCTTGGTAAGGTACTGGCTCTCCTTGCCGGTGAGGACGAGCTTTTCCTGCTCCCCGGTGAAGGAGCTGTCCAAAAGGTACTGCCTCATTCGCCCTGACGGATGAACTCGACTGCACGCTTGAGCTGCTTGTCAAAGACAAGGTCACCTACAGGCCGTTCGTCATAGGGAATCCTTCCGAGATATTCGTTTCTCATCAGGATATTCAGGATATCACGGTTTATGCCACGATCTGAGTACTGCTCGGAGAACAGGAGAATGTTCTCTGTTGTCGGTTCGGGATGTTCGTCGGCAAAGGTTGCAAGGGCCTTCTCGGTCATCAGCTTTTCGTAGGCAGGAATCTCCTCATCCTCAAGCTTGATGTCCTCCACCATGATGTCCGGCTCTATCCCCTTCTTGTGGATGTTCTCTCCAGTGGGGGTGTAGTAATGGGCTGTGGTCACCTGGGCATACCCCTCACCAAACTTGAACACATCCTGTACGACTCCCTTACCGAAGGTCTTTGTCCCGATGAGGGTTGCCCTGTTGTTGTCTTTCAGTGCCGCTGCAAGAATCTCTGAAGATGATGCTGATCCTCCATTGGTGAGCAATACGATCGGCAGTTCCTTGGGGACCACGTTTGAACCTGTCGAGATGTAGCGTTGGTCGCGATTGGAACCCTTCTTGCCCTGGATGGTGACAAGGGTCTTGTTGGCAGGAAGGAAGATGTTCGCTACCTGCATCGCTCCGTCTACCGCCCCACCCGAGTTGTTGCGCTCATCGATTATCAGGCCCTTGATCCCTTGTTTTAACAGGTCCTTCACACTCTTGAGCATCTGCTCGCCTGTCTGGGGGGTAAACTCCGAAAGGACAATGTAGCCGATATCACCGTCGATGATGTTGCCCTCGACCGTCGGGGTGCTGATCTTCTCCCTGACCAAGCTCAGGTCAAAGGAGGTGCCTGCCCTGAATACGGTGATGGTAACCTCAGTTTTCGGCTCTCCCCTGAGGAGCATGCTCGCCTCATAGCTGGAGAGGTCATCGACCTTCTCGCCATTGATGTGGCTGATCAGGTCCCCTGCCATAAGGCCTGCACGTTGTGCAGGAGAGCCTGGGAAGGGGGAGATGATGGTGACCATATAGGAGGAAGGGTCTGAGGGATCCTTACGCTCTGGCGAAGGTTTGTTCAGGTAGGTGCCTATGCCCCCATAGACTCCGGTGGTGCCTTCCATGTAGTCAGTCGCTTCAGAGGGAGGAACATAGAAGGAGTAGGGATCTTCCAGTGAGGCGATCAGGGCAGAGGCCAGGTCGTTGAAGACCTTCTCCTTATCGACATCATCAATATAGATGCTGTCGACATACCGGTAGAGCCGGCCCAGGGCCTCCATATCGGTAGCGATCTTGTCCCCTTGTTTGGGCATGCTCAGTGAGCTGTTGACAGGGGAGGTGATGATTTCCTCTAAGGACCCTGAGGAGAAAAGAGGAATAACGATAAGCAAAAGTATCAGTGAAAGGCTAAGCCTTGCTAAGTTTTTTCTTTTCATACGATAAATATACTGAATAATGATAAATTTGGCTACTCTTTGCAGTATTGACCTCCACACTATTGCACATTACACTTGAGCGATGACTCAATTCCTCCTATTTCCCGGTTGGATTTCCCCTGAAATCATCCCCGGATTACCCCTACGATGGTATGGTCTTATGTATGTGGTAGCCTTTGCCCTTGGCTATCTCCTGATACGCGTCCAGGCAAGGAAGGGGGAGGTTGCCCTCGACCAGGACCAGAGCCTGAACCTGGTCCTGGCATGCATCATCGGTCTTGTAGTCGGTGCACGGCTCTTCTCTGTGCTGTTCTATGATGGCTCATTCTACTACTGGACCCATCCCTGGATGATATTCTGGCCTTTCAGGGGCTCTCAGTTTGTCGGGCTTCCCGGCATGAGCTACCACGGAGGCCTCGTCGGTGCGGTCATAGGGGCCTATGTATTCAGCAGAAAGAACAAGATGCCTTTTCTTGGGCTAGCAGACACGGTTGTGTATGCAGTTCCCCTTGGCTATACCTTCGGCAGACTGGGCAACTTCATCAATGGCGAGCTGTTCGGCAGGGTCTCCACCAAGAGTTGGGCAATGGTCTTTCCTGACGCCCCCCTCTTCTCTACAAACTATGAGTGGGTGCGATCTCTTGCTGACAAGCTTGACATCCCCTATGTCGCCGGCTCTTTGGTGAACCTTCCCAGACACCCTTCCCAGCTCTATGAAGCGTTATTTGAAGGGGTCTTTCTCTTTTTGGTCTTGTGGTTTGTCATCCGCCCCAGAAGAGAGAAGCATCCCCATGGATTTGCCCTCTCGGCCTACCTGATGCTCTATGGCCTCGTACGGTTTGTCATAGAGTATTTCAGAGCCCCCGATGCAAATCTTGGATACATCCTCGCTTGGGGAAAGGAGAGCGACAATATCGCCCTCTTCCAATCCTTTTTCAACATCTCGATGGGACAGCTGTTCTGTCTTGCCATGATAGCTGCCGGACTAGCCCTCTATCTGGTGGTACGAAAGAACGAAAAGAGGGTATAGGAGTGCGTACATGTCATCAGTAGATACACGGATAGCTGCCTTACGCTCCATCTTGGAGCGTGAAGGTCTCGATGGTTGGTATATCAATGGGACCGATCCTCACCAAAGTGAATATGTCTCAGAACGCTGGAGAAGCAGGGCTTGGATCTCAGGCTTTACCGGAAGTGCCGGCTCTGTCCTTGTCACCAGGGATGAAGCCCTGCTGTGGGTGGATTCACGCTACTTCATCCAAGGAGCCCAGCAGATCGAGGGAACCTCCCTCACGCTGATGAAGCTCGATACTGAAGGCTTCAAGAATCCCCAGCTCTGGATGGCAACTGAGCTTTTTGAAAACAGCAGGATCGGCATCGACGGCTCTACCCTGACAGTCAAGGAAAAAGAGGAAATGGATGCCTCTTTCCGACAGAGGGAGATAGAGCTGGTAGTCTGCCCTGACTATCTTGATGAGATATGGCTCGACCGCCCTGAAGTCCCGGCAACAACCGTTGTCGACCTTCCCAATGAGATAGCGGGTTTCTCACGAATTCAGAAACTTACGATGACACGTCTTGCCATGGTGCAGAAAGGGTGCACCCATACCCTGGTCTCCTCCCTGGATGACATCGCCTGGATAACCAACCTCCGCTCCTTTGATGTCTCTGTGCACTCTCCTGTATTTCTCTCCTTCCTGCTGGTCGGGACCGAGAAGGCCTGGCTCTTCACCGACCCCAAGAGATTCAGTGAGGAGATCGGAAAGGCTATGGCAGAGGAGTATGAGATCCTTCCCTATGAGGCTGCACAAGCTACCATAGAGAGCCTCCTTACTGAGGAGGATACCCTCTATTATGATCCCAAGAAGCTAAACCTCAACCTCTATGAAGCGATAAAGAGAGCAAAGCATGTACAGGGGAGGGACTTTACCACCGACCTGAAGGCCTGCAAGAATGATACTGAGCTGGAAGGGATGCGCCGAAGCCATCTGCTCGATGGTGTTGCCTTGGTCAACTTCCTTGCCCGTCTCGATACGGAGAAGGGTGGGTACGATGAGATTGAGGTTTCCACCCTGCTACGTAAGCAGAGGGAGCGCAACAGCTCTTGCATAGGCGAATCCTTCTCCCCCATATCCGGCTGGGCCGAACATGGGGCAATGTGTCACTACAGTGCTACAGAAGAGAGTTCCTCGCGCATAGAGGGTGATGGCCTGCTTGTCCTCGATACCGGAGGCATGTACGAGTTCGGACTGACCGACATAACGCGCACCATCCTCTTCGGCAAGGCAACTGATGAGCAGAAGAGGGATTATACCCTTGTCCTCAAGGGTAATCTTGCCCTGGCATCAGCGCGCTTCCCTGAAGGGACCTGTGGTTACCAGCTCGATATCCTTGCAAGGCAGTTCCTCTGGCAACAGGGGATGACCTACTTCCATGGCACGGGCCATGGTCTGGGTTTCCGCCTCAATGTGCATGAGGGTCCTGCTGTCATCAACACCCGCGCCATAGATGTCCCTCTGAAGAAGGGTATGATCCTAAGTGATGAGCCGGGTCTCTACAAGGAAGGCCGCCATGGTATCCGCATTGAGAACATCGTGGCCGTACGCGAGGACATCAAGACCGAATTCGGACAGTTTTTTAGTTTTGAGGTATTGACCATCTGCCCGTTTGAACGCAAGTTGGTAGAGAAGGCCCTGCTCACAGAGGCTGAGCTATCCATGGTGAACAACTACCATCGATGGGTCTACGAGGAACTGAAGGATCTTGTTGATGAAGAGGCCAAGGCCTATCTGAAGAAGGCTACCCTTCCTCTCTAAACAGAATAAGGAGTTACCATAATGGTAGAAGCATTGAAGAAGAATTCAAAGATTAGCAGAAAAGGACCTGTAGTCCTGGTTATCATGGACGGCGTCGGGTTCGGCAAATATTCAGAAGGTGATGGCGTTGCAGCTGCAATGACCACAACCCTCGACAAGCTCTACAAGGATAACCCTTGGACCAAGCTGAAGGCCCACGGCGTTGCCGTCGGTCTTCCTTCCGATGAGGATATGGGAAACAGTGAGGTAGGGCACAATGCCATGGGTTGTGGACGGGTATTCGCCCAGGGGGCGAAGCTGGTGATCAACTCCATCGAGAGCAAGGCCATGTTTGAAGGCGCTACCTGGAAGAAGCTCATCGCAAACACCCAGGAGAAAAAGAGCACCCTGCATTTCATCGGCCTGCTCAGCGACGGTAATGTCCACTCCAACGTAAAGAACCTGCGCGACATGATACTTCAGGCAAAGGAAGATGGGGTTTCCACCATACGCATCCACGCCCTCCTCGATGGTCGTGATGTAGGCGAGACGAGTGCCCTTGAGTACTTCGATCCGTTTGAAGAGTTCCTCGTTTCCCTAAACGATGATGGCTTCGATGCAAGGATAGCCAGTGGTGGTGGTCGCATGCAGATCACCATGGACCGCTACAATGCCAACTGGGATATGGTTCGCAAGGGATGGGAGACCCATGTCCTTGGTGAAGGCCGCCAGTTTGCAACAGCGCATGAGGCTATCGAGAAGCTGCGCGTTGAGAGCAAGGCCATCGACCAGGACCTTCCTCCTTTTGTCATTGCAAAGGATGGCAAGCCTGTGGGGACCATCGAGGATGGGGACAGTGTGATCCTATTCAACTTCCGTGGCGACCGTGCCCTTGAGATCACCAAGGCCTTTGAAGCCGAGCACCTGGAGGAGTTCGACCGAAAGCGCTATCCCAAGGTCGAGTACGCCGGCATGATGGAGTATGATGGGGATCTGAAGGTCCCTGCACAGTACCTGGTGCAACCTCCCGCCATCGACAAGACCATGGCAGAATACCTGTGTGCCTCCAGCGTCAGGCAGTTCTCCATCAGCGAGACCCAGAAGTTTGGTCACGTGACCTACTTCTTCAATGGAAACAAGACCGGCAAGTTCGATCCCAAGCTTGAACAGTATGTGGAGATTACCTCCGACATAGTACCCTTTGAGCAGAGGCCCTGGATGAAGTGTGCCGAGATTGCAGACCGTGTCATAGAGGAGGTCGCCTCCGACAAGTGGGATTTCATCAAGCTGAATTTCCCCAATGGTGATATGGTCGGTCATACCGGCAACTTCCAGGCAGTTGTCTGCTCCATGGAGGCGATGGACCTGCAGATCGAGAGAATCCACAAGGCGGTCATGGCCGCAGGTGGCGTCATGGTCATCACAGCTGACCATGGCAATGCCGATGACATGTTCGAGCATGCCAAGGATGGCAGTGTGAAGTACAAGAGCAATGGTGAGCCTGAGTCGAAGACAGCCCACTCCCTCAATCCTGTACCCTGCATCATCTGTGACAGCTCCTACAACGGGGAGTACTCCAAGACCTTGAATACGGGCCTTGGCATCAGTAGCATTGCAGCCACATGTATCAACCTTCTGGGCTTTGAGGCCCCAGAGGGGTATGATAAGAGTGTCATAACGCTTGTTTGAGTATAGGTGCAGAACACGAGAGAACAAACAGTAAAGCTACGGGTGATTCATGAGAACATACAGGTAGCAATCGATAGAACAACAGAGGTCAGGGGATCTCTGTTGTTCTGTTTTGTGCACCACTTCCTTCGCTTGCGGAATCACTTCCCCAGGAAGGAAAAATACCCCCTTGCAAGCTTGCTGAATC
>CAZTXW010000085.1:0-8557 GCA_964617345.1 uncultured Sphaerochaeta sp.
GCTCCACCTTGCCAAGGTGGATGTCGCGGGTTCAAGTCCCGTCTTTCGCTCTCAAAAATCTCTGTTATATAGAAATATATGACAGAGATTTTCTTTTTGTACCCACCTTGTTGTTTTTGATACCCATACCCATAGTTCCTGCTCCAGGTCGGGGATTTGCGCTCTGCTTTTTCCCTATCCCCTAGACCAAAACGCAAATACTTGGTATATACAATATGCTTCAGGTATAAGGGTTTTTCTCCCATTTCCCCTTCTGCAGGGTGGTCGCTCCCCATGGATTGTAGTATACTCCAAGGGTTCGCATTACGAAAAAGCAACTAAATGGCATAGCCTAGGTTATATAGGTCCAGGGTGGACCGAAAGGATGAGGATAGCATGATCGCTGAAAAGAGTATTAAAGAACTGGAGAATTCCTCCGTCGCGCTGACGGTCACTGTGACCGCTGACACCATTGAAGAAGGCTACAAGGCAGCTCTTAACAAATATGCAGCTACCATCCAGCTCAAGGGTTTTAGAAAGGGAAAGGCTCCCCTTTCCGTGATGGAAAGCAAGTTTGGTAAGGATATCCGTGAGGAAAGCACCTTCAACACCATTGAAGAGGCACTTAAGGAAGCTCTTACTGATGTTGAGGATAAGTACAAGCCACTGCCATACAGCACCCCTGAACTGCAGGATGAGGAGAATCTTCTCCCCTTCAAGAAGGATAGTGACATTACCTTTACTGTCACATATGATGTGCTGCCTGTCTTTGAGATGCCCGCCTATACCGGTCTGAATGTAACCTTCCCCAAGGTAGAGCTGCCAGAGGATGTGGTGACACAGGAACTCGACAAGCTCAGGGACCAGAATGCCATGGTCATCGACAAGGATGGCAAGGCAGAAAATGGGGATATCGTCACCATTGACTATGTGGAGCTTGATGAGGAGGGCAATGAAGTCGCCTCCACCGCACGTAAGGATTTCATCTTTACCATCGGAAGCGGTTCCAACTTCTATGAGATCGACGAGGAGATCACCGGCATGCAGGTTGGCGATGAGAAGACCATCACCAAGACCTATGCAGAGGATTCCACTGTTGAGGGATATGCCGGAAAGACCATAAAGCTCAACGTCGCCCTCAAGGCGCTGAAGTTCCGTGACATTCCTGCTTTGGACGATGATTTCGCCCAGGATGTCAAGGAAGAGTACAAGAGTGTAGAGGATCTGGTCAGTGCAACCCGCAAGAAGCTTGAGGATGCCTTATCTGCAAAGCTCGAACAGGCTAAGCTCGATGCCCTTACTGAAGAGTTGCTCAAGGGAACCACCATCAGTGTACCTGAGAGCATGATCGACATGGAAGTCGACCAGGCTTGGAAGCGCTATGTCCAGCAGACAGGTCTCACCGAAGAGCAGATCGAGCAGTTCCTCCAGTTCCAGCAGAAAACCAAGGCAGACCTTACCGCTCCCTGGAGAGAGAGTGCAGAGAAGACGTTGCGCATCCAGCTGATCATGGAAAAGATCATGGAAGCTGAGAAGTTTACCGCTGATGCAGAGGAAGTGCAGAAAGTCATTGACGAGCAACTCGGTTCCGTAACCGATGAGGCTCAGCTCAACTACTACAGGAACATGCTCGAAGATGATCTGAAATTCCAGAAAGTAGCCCCATTCCTCCAGGAGAAGAATACCTTCACAGAGGGTGAGGCAATTGACTACCATGAGTTCATGCAGGATTCCTTTGGTGCATAACCTCCTTTTCTTGCGGTAGTCAGTGTTGTGAAAAGGCGGTTCCATCCAGGTTCCGCCTTTTTAATCCTAAGAATTATGAGGGGGCTTTTGCCATGAATATTCATCCTGAAAGGATGCAATCAGTTATACCGATGGTTGTTGAACAGTCTGGTGTAGGAGAAAGAGCATACGATATCTTCAGCCGATTGCTGAAGGACCGAATCATTTTCCTCGATGGCGAGATCAACGACTCGAGCGCGGACCTCGTTGTTGCCCAGATGCTCTTTCTCGAGTCTGAGGATGTAAAGAAAGATATCAGCCTCTACATCAACAGCCCTGGTGGTAGCGTGACAGCCGGCCTGGCAATCTATGACACCATGCAGTACCTGCGTAGCGATGTGCAGACCATCTGCATGGGACAGGCAGCCAGTATGGCAGCCCTGTTACTTGCATCGGGGGCTGCGGGCAAACGGTACATCCTACCCTCCTCCCGTGTAATGATTCACCAGCCCTGGGGAGGCGTGCAAGGCCAGTCAACCGACATCTCCATCCAAGCTAAGGAGATCGGCAGGCTGAAGAAACTCACCATTGACATTTTTGTCGAGCATACCCATAAGAGCTTGGAGCAGATTTCCAAGGACGTTGAGCGTGATTTCTTCCTCAGTGCCGACGATGCTGTCTCCTATGGCCTTGTCGACAAAGTAATGAGAAGGAGTAATTAATGGCACGAAATGCTAAAGTCTGTTCCTTTTGTGGCAAAGGCCAGGAAGAGGTAAAGAGACTCATAAACGGACCCGGCGTAGCCATATGCGACGAATGCGTCAAAGTATGCAACGACATGCTGTCCGGGGATCCTAACTTGCAGGAGAGTGCTGTGGGATTGCCCGACACCATCCCCACACCCCAAGAGTTGAAAGACTATATGGATGAGTATGTCATCGGCCAGGAAGGCGCCAAACGCGTCCTGGCTGTTGCTGTATATAATCACTACAAGCGTGTGAAGTTCCAGAAGCAGATTACCGAGCAGGGGGTTGAACTGGACAAGTCCAACATCCTCATGGTCGGTCCCACCGGAACAGGTAAGACACTGCTTGCATCCACCCTTGCAAAGAAATTGCAGGTCCCCTTCGCCATCGCTGATGCAACCACCCTCACTGAGGCTGGATATGTCGGTGAGGACGTGGAGAACATCCTGCTGAAGCTGATCCAGAACGCCAATGACAACATCAAGGCTGCCGAGTTCGGCATCATCTTCATCGATGAGATCGACAAGATAGCCAAGAAGGGCGAGAACCCTTCCATCACACGTGATGTCAGTGGAGAGGGAGTGCAGCAGGCTTTGCTGAAGATCATCGAAGGCACCGATGCCGCCGTCCCTCCCCAGGGGGGAAGGAAGCATCCCAACCAGGAGATGCTGAAGATCAACACAAGCAACATCCTGTTCATCTGTGGTGGCGCATTTGTAGGTCTGGACAAGGTTATCGAGAAGCGGACATCGGCCCATGCGATGGGATTTGGAGCCAATATCTCCAATACCGCAGACAAGGACCTCAGTGCCATCTACAACGAGCTGATGCCCGATGACCTGGTCAAGTTCGGCCTCATCCCTGAGTTCATTGGAAGGCTGCCCATCCATGTTGCGCTGAACAACCTTTCGCAGGCAGACCTCAAGCGCATCATCGTGGAGCCCAAGAATTCCATCATACGCCAGTATGAGGCCTCCTTTAGGCTCGACGGCATAGAACTCATCTTCAAGGATGAAGCTGTTGCCGCTGTTGCCCAAAAGGCCTTTGAACAGAAGACAGGTGCTCGTGGTCTGCGCTCTATCGTTGAGAAGATCATGATGGGCATCATGTACGACATTCCCTCCCTCACTGGGGTGACGCAAGTCATCGTAGGCGAAGAGAGCATACTCAATGGAAAGGAACCGGAAATTATCCGGGGCGCCTAGTATGTTCTTCACCTACCCCCCCATTGATGAAGAGATCCTCAATGTACTGAGGTACCGCAGTGAGTTTGTCATTGTTGGTCATGTCAGTCCCGATGGGGACTGCATCTCCAGCCAGATGGCGATGAAAGCCCTGTTGCTGAAGATGGGCAAGAGTGTCCATCTTGCAAATGCAGGACCCTTTGACCGTTCTGAGATAGCTCACCTGCGTGCTGACTTTCTCAACCATATCGATGAGGAGCTGCACAAGCGCAACCCTGTAGTCGTTGTGGTTGATTGTTCAGCCCGCGAGAGGCTGGGCCATCTTGCCAATGAGATCGAAGGACTCACCACGGTGATATTCGACCATCATAGCAGTGGAGAGCAGTTCGGGACCTACCGATATATTGTTCCCCGGTCTGTCTCCACCACCCTGATCATCATGCAGGTATTCAAGGCCCTGGATATTGAGATCACAGGCGAGATTGCCGAACACCTGTTCTTTGGCTTTGCCACTGACTCCGGCTTCTTCAGGTTCATCAATGCCTACAGGGGTGAGACCTTGCGTATGGCGGCTGAGCTGGTCGACCTCGGAGTCTCCCCGAACATGATGAATACCAAGATGACCGGAGGCAAGAACCTCAGCTATGTAAAGTATCTGGGCAAGCTCATCGACCGAAGCGAATCCCATTTTGATGGCAAGCTGATGAGCAGTACCAGTTTTCTCTCCGACAATGGACAGTTCATAACATCCGACAAGCCCAGTGATGCTCTCTATTCGATGTTGCTATCCATCAAGGGTGTGCAAGTGGTGCTCTTCTTCAAACAGCTTTCAGAAAATGCTACTGAAGTAGGGTTCCGCGCAAGCCATGAGAGCCATATCGACGTAGGTGCCTTGGCAGAGAGCTTTGGCGGCGGCGGACACAAGAAGGCAGCTGGAGCTACTGTACAGCAGCCTGTCGAGGAAGTTAGGAAACACTTGCTGAAAGCGGTTGAGAACCTGATCTGACCTAGAGTTGGCATACACATTGCATGTTCCTTGTGGAGAACACCCATAAGGAGCAAAGCATGCATATTGCGGGAATTTCGGACACACAGAGCGACAGGCTGACCAAGGCGGTCCTCCTGTCACAAAAGCAACAAGAGAACCAAGTCTTGCACAACAAGGTTCATCTCATAACCCAACAGTTACTATATACCCTCCCATCCAAACTCAGGCTCCTGCCTGAGGAGGAGTGTTGCGAGTTCTTACTGTACTGCTATGGGACCATCGAGCACTACCTCAGTTCCTACAGGGAAGGTAACCTTCCCTATATCGGCTATATCACAGAGGTGGTTCGCAAGAGAAGCCGATACTTCATGGCGTACAAGCGTACCCAGAAGATCAAGGAACGGGCCCTGCTTGAAAGTGAACGGAAAGGTTGGGACGAGAGCGACTATGAGAGCTGTGTGGCAGAGTCCAAAAGTTATACACCACTCTCCTCGATAGCCTGCGTGGACACCTCGGTGATGCCCTCCCTGTTCGAACAGTTGCTCAATGCACCCAAGTGTCATGCTGCCAGCCCTCTGCAACTCGATGAGGTGCAGCAGCGTCTGCAGAAGAAACTCCAGCAGGGGGTGAACCGCAAGCGGTTCCTCATCATGCTGGCGATCTCTCCCCACATGACCAACCTGCATCTTCTGGAAGAGATAGCATCCCTGCTTGAGGTCGATGCACGTCTGTTGAACAGCTTTCTCTGCACAGCCGAACTGCAGCTTGAAAAGAAGCAAAAATGCAAGCAGCAGATGCTAGAGACATCCAACCGCCATTTCAGGCGTATCATGGAGATCCAGGCAGAACTGAACGGGTGCGTCAGCTCACCAAAGAGGGAGGAGCTGAAGAACCTCCTGATGTGGACAGAGAGGGTGCATAGGATAAAGGTCGAGCAGATCAGGAGCATGGAATACCATCTGAGCCACTCGCAGATAAGCCAGTTGCTGGGTGTTCCCAAGGGGACGGTGGCCTCATCTGTCCATTATATCAAGGCCTTGATCCAGGAATGTATGGACTAAATGTGGCCCAATGAGTATCTTTTTCCCTATGAACATACTTTTGGCAACATCAAACACCCATAAGAGGGAAGAGTTCGCAAGGATCCTGACCGATCATACACTCTTCCTTCCTTCCGAACTTGGCCTGACGTTCGACTTTGAGGAGTCAGGACCAACCTTCACTGAAAATGCACTGGGGAAGGCCCTCTCCCTCCTACCGAGCGTACCCGAGGGGTATGCCATCCTTGCCGACGACTCAGGAGTCTGTGTTGATGCCCTGGGAGGCAAGCCTGGTGTCCGGACAGCCCGGTACGGTATGGAAGAGGCTGGGCGCCTGCTGGAGGCAGGAGAGCGCAATGCCCTGTTGCTGAAGAACCTGGAGCACTGCACTACGAAAGAGGAGCGCAAGGCAAGGTTTGTCTGTGCCCTAGCCCTAGTGCTTACCGAACATAGGGTCTATACGATTTCAGAAACTGTAGAGGGAACCATCACCTACGAACCTGACGGGCATGCCGGTTTTGGCTATGACCCTGTGTTCTATGTCGATGAGGCCGCCTCCACCATGGCAGCCCTCAACGAAGGGGAAAAGGACCTGTACAGCCACAGGGGACGGGCAACCCGTCTCATGCATACTATTTTGGGAGAGCTATGATGGATATTGCACAACGATCACAGGTCGCGCTTGAAGATACATGGGACCTGGTGCCCTTGTTCGCGGATGAAAGGGCATGGGAAGAGGGAATGAAGTCCCTCCAGGCAGAGATAGAGAGGGCCCCCTCCTTCAAGGGCAAGCTGGGCGATGGCAAGGAGAGCTTCCTTGCAACCTTCAGGTGGTACGAGAAGACCAGCATCCTTGCAGAACAGCTCTACAGCTGGGCCTTTCTCAACTATGCCGGCGATGCCTCGGACAGCACCAACGTAAGGCGCTACTCCCAGGTAGGCCAAAGCCTTGCCCAACTCGGGGCCAACATGGCCTATTTCGATCCTGAACTGCTGGCCATCGATGACAAGAGAATGGAAAAGTACCTCAAGGACCCGGACTTCACTCCCTACAAGGTCTACCTGCAGAAGTCCAGGCGTTTCAAGGAGCATGTACTGAGCGAGAAGGAAGAGCGCATCATGGCCTTGCAGAGCGAAGTTGCCTCAACAGCAAGGACCACCTTCGGGGACCTCACCAATGTGGACTTTGACTTTGGTACCCTTGAGACTAAAGAAGGAACAAAAAGCCTTACCCAGAGCACCTACAGCTCATTTCTCATGAGCGAGGACCGAAATCTGAGAAGGAGAGCCTACAAGCAGTTCTATGCGACCTACGACCAGCACAAGCATACTATCGCACGCCTCTATGAGGGGCAGGTAAAGCAGGATAAGTTCAGCTGCACCGCCCGTGGGTATGAGAGCTGCCGCCAGAAGGCCCTGTTTCCCGACAACGTGCCGATGAGTGTGTATGACAACCTGATAGCATCAGTCCATGATGCCCTGCCCTCGCTCCATCGCTACTACGCATTGCGTGCCCGCCTGATGGGGTTGGACAAGCTTGCCCATTATGATGTCTATGTACCACTGGTAGCAGGAGTACAGAAGAACACCCCCTACGAGGAGGCGGTAGAGATCATCGGTGAAGCATTGGCCCCCCTTGGGGGAGAGTATGTCTCCATCCTGAAGAAGGGACTGACCACAGAACGGTGGGTGGACCGCTACGAGAACAAAGGTAAGCGCAGTGGGGCCTTCTCCAGCGGATGCTACACAGGCTTGCCCTATATCCTGCTCAACTACAAGCAAGAGGTCCTACGCGACCTATTTACCATAGCCCATGAGGGGGGGCACTCCATGCACAGTTACTACAGTGCCAGGAACAACCCCTATTTCCACTACGACTATACTATCTTTGAGGCTGAAGTTGCATCGACCTTCAACGAACAGCTGGTAGCCAAGCATCTGTTCGATACCGCACAGGATGCAAAGACCAAGGCCTTCATCCTGAGCAAGAGCCTGGACGATATTGTGGCGACGCTGTACAGGCAGACCATGTTTGCCGAGTATGAGGATATCACCCACCGCCTGAGTGAAGAGGGCACCCCCCTCACTGTCGACCTGCTCAGAAGCGAGTACCGCAAGCTGCTTGAGCAATATTTCGGCCCGGCGGTCGAGCTTGAGCAGGAGAGTGATCTGGAAGGCTTGAGGATACCTCACTTTTACTCTTCCTTCTATGTCTACAAGTATGCCACAGGTCTCAGTGCTGCCATCGCCCTGAGCCAGAAGGTGCTCAAAGGCGAGGCCAAGGAGAAGGATGATTACCTCGCATTCCTCAAGAGCGGGGGAAGCACCTACCCCATCGACTCATTGAAGAAGGCAGGGGTGGACATGTCCAAGAGGGAACCGGTGGAGATGGCACTCAAGCATTTCTCCTCCCTGCTGGATGAGTTTGAGGCTTTGGTGAAATAAATGCCGTCTGAGCCCTCTTTTCAAAAAAGAGGGCTTGACGCATTAGCCTTCATTGTTGTAATGTAGCCAAGGCTAGTTCGAAAGGACTACACCTAAAACCTCAGTATTGCGGTAGTGGTGGAATTTGGTAGACACGCTAGCTTGAGGTGCTAGTGGGAGAAATCTTGTGCTGGTTCAAGTCCAGTCTACCGCATACACTAAACCCCTTTCAGATAAGAGATTATCGGAAAGGGGTTTTTTATAGTCCAGCTACATGAGCCCTGTTGGAAGGTGAGTCGCATCAGAATCCGCATCAAAAAGGGCTCAGATCAGAATTCTGTGGGATGCTGGGCTCTGATGCGTGCTGTCTGTCCTCCCTTTCCTTGGACCGATCATGACGCACCAGCATGAAGTGAGGCTCTTCATTGTCCTTATCCTTGGAATCCCTTGAAAATACCACTACCGAGCACA
>CAZTXW010000086.1:0-8161 GCA_964617345.1 uncultured Sphaerochaeta sp.
CTAGCGCTTACAAACTCTTGTAGCAAAGAGTTCGCAAGCATATCCACGAGGAGCTTCTCAATACGGATATCATATGAATCCTTGTGTATCGGTGCTTGTGTAATAAGGTTAGAAACTATGACAGTTGCATCAGAAGCGTACAGATAATACTCATCTAAGCTTGGCTTCAATAGCAGTGTAGTCTGTAATTTCTCTTGTAAAGTCCTGAAAACACTACGCATATAGTCTTTTTCAACCTCAACAAACAATACATTCCGAGAAATCAGATGATTCACCCATTCGTTGAGTATTGTTGATTCATAGACTACGGCCTTGATAGCAGGGAATTGAACTTGTAGAATTTCTTGTATCTGATTTTTGGTTGCACTTCCTGGTTTGGGTGTATAGGGTTTTACTCTACCAATTCGATAAAACTCAGCATCCATCTTTGTGATCACCCCATCATGAACCAACGTGTACAATGCCCACCGTACTGATGCATCCTTGTAGTCAGGTTTATCTCTTCTGATGAGTTCAATCAGAACTTCTCTCGAGATTGTTGTATGTTCCTTATAGTTCTTCAGTTCTTTTCCAATGGACATAGCATCACCCTCTTAGGGGAAATATACATTTCATACAAATAATATAGTAATGCATTTTCACACTATTATAGAATAGTGTGAAAATGCAGATACAATCTATACCATACTATCTTATGAAAGTGACAAAGAGGATTCAATACTATGAACTACTTGCAATAATCCTATGACAACTGCAAAAGAATAACCATACCCTAACCAGTCACCGCTAACCTTGAATTCCTGTATTCCTAAGAACTTCCTTACGATTTTAATGTTTTTTCTGTGAGAACTGTAAAAATAAGGCCATTTCTTCGATCATGGTGATAATCAAACTGCAAGCTGTTTTTACCTTGCCTATAATGATATACAGAGAGTCTTTCGATATGAATTTGATCACATTACCTACAAGCTTACCTGCAACCCCACACTCGGCCCTACCATAAGAGTCGGTGCATTCTCCTTGTCCTTGAAGATAAGGTGGGTCAGATACGGGCCAGCGAAGCCTAGGAGGCTGCCTATCGCAGCTCCTGCAAGCACATCAGTGACAAAGTGATTGCCACTTGCCACACGTAGCACAGCCGTTGTTGCAGCCAGTGCCCAGGTAGTAGCCGTAATTGCCGTCTTGTAGGGGGCATCGGGATACTTGAGGGAAAATACTGTCTGGGTAAAGGCTGCTGAGCTGAATGCCATCAGGGTATGCCCTGAAGGGAATGATTGGTCCTTGTCGGAAGGATCTGGTCTCGTATCAACATGACCGGGAAGCTGATAGGGCCTTGGTCTTGCTAGTGTGTCTTTCAATACGGTCCTCACTGCATAGGATGCGAGGACTGTAGGCGCATACGTAAGACCAATGCCCACCCATTCAGATGAGGGAGCGACAAAGAGAAAAGCACCAGGTGCGATCAAGGTCAACGCAGAGGTGATGTCACTGACCAGGGAGGTGGTTTCGTTATAGGGGAAGATGAACTGTTCATCGAAGCTGTTCTCTGCAAAAAGGGGAGACGATACTATATATAGTATACCTAGTAGGATAAGAAGCCTTCCTAGCTTTCTGGTCTGTTTCATATGCCTTTCTCCCTTTTCTACAGTGCCAGTGTATAAGGGAATGTATGTTTGCTCAAGAAGAGCAATGCCTCCCATTTCCCATTACTATCTCAGGGTGTTGCCTGTATCTTGTGCAGGACTTATAGCAGGGGACGGTTCTGGCTCTGCATTCATGTATGTTGGTCTGGCTTATCTGCTTGCGCTGTGCTCTTGCAGGGCCTACCATGCTCTGTATTTGTCACTCTCCCATCCGCTCAAAGGCAAAGCGTAGGTCAGAGGGACAGAAGCCGCGGCTGAGCAGTTTCTGTTTGGCAAGTTCCGGCTCATATTTACGAAGTGCTACCTCATACGCCTTGGAGACAGCCTCTACAAGAAGCTCTTCGGTAAAAGCCTCTTCAAGGGCACGCTCTGCATCCTTTCGGTTCACCCCCTTTGCCAGGAGCCTCTGACGGAGAAGGGTTTTCCCTTCCGGGTTCTTTCTCTGTCTGCTGAGGATGTAACATTGGGCAAAACGATACTCGCTGAGGAGGTTCTGCTGTATGAGCATCTCTAGGGTTGGATCTATGTGGGTTTGGCTGTAGTTTTTCTTGAGCAGTTTCTGCTTCAGCTCAAGAGCGGTGTGTTCCCGCCTGGCAAGATACGCAAGGGCCTGTTCGCGGCAGTTGAGCAGACTCTGCTCATCCTTTAGGAAGCCTATTACCTCTTCATCGATTGGTTCATGCAGAGGAAGGTTTTTGGAGAGAAAAAGTCTCTCTGAGATAAAAAAAGGGGAAAGCCCCTCTTGAAGGATACAATATCCCTCGCCGGAGGCTTTCCGCTCGATCGTAGCAAACACAGTTTAGCGCTTGGAGAACTGGAACTTGGCTCTAGCACCGGGCTGGCCATATTTCTTACGTTCAATCATGCGGGAGTCACGAGTCATGAATCCACTGGAGTGCAGTACAGGGCGATAGGCTTCGTCACAGGCAACCAGAGATCTGGAAATACCATGACGGATAGCGCCTGCCTGACCTGAAGGACCGCCGCCGACAACGTTTACGAGTATGTCGAACTTGGTAACAGTATCAGTAGCCTGAAGGGGCTGCTTGACGATGAAGGTCAGCATTGGGCTACCGAAGTATGCATCAACGTCCCTTCCATTAACAATAATCTTGCCATCACCCTCACGGAGATAGACACGAGCGATAGCTGTCTTGCGACGACCTACGCCATGACCAAGATCTACAACTTTCTTTACTTCTTTCTTTGCCATATTTCGTTCCTACCTTAGATTTCAACCGTTATGGGCTGTTGAGCTTCCTGCTGGTGTTTTGCACCGGCATACACTTTCATGTGGGTGAACAACGTGCGACCAAGGGGTCCACGTGGGAGCATTCCCTTGACTGCATGTTCCATGGGGAACTCAGGCTTGCGCTTGATCATGTCAGCATAGTTGGTTGCACGAAGGCCACCGGGATATCCGGAGTGATGGTAGTACATCTTGTCCTCGTACTTGTTACCGGTTAGGGCTGCTTTCTCAGCATTGATGATGATCACGAAATCACCCATGTCCTGGTGAGGTACATACTCGGGCTTGTTCTTCCCACGGAGGATACGTGCTGCGGCAACAGCTACTCGGCCGAGTTCCTTTCCCTCCGCATCTATCAGATACCATTTCTTCTGAACTGTCAGCGGTTTTACAAAAATAGTTTTCATCTATTCATCCTGTTCTGCAAGGTCATGCCCTGCTGTAGTGTTTTGGTTCATGGTCGATAAAAAGCATACTTCCATACACAAGGACTCCTGTCAAGCAACGCCCGACCAGCAGCCGATGGAACATGCCATACCGCCATCTGTCTATCCATTATATGCATACTGCTCTGCCAACTTCAGGAATAAGGCAATATCGCCCTTGGAGTACTCTCCGGGGGTGATACAAGGAATATCCGCAGAAGGCGGGAGTACAACCTTGAGGCCTAAGGCCTCCTGGGAGAACTCCCTGTAGCGCGAAGAAGAGAGGTGCGTAATTGTGTACGGACCTCGCGTCTCAAACAATCCAGTGAGAGGATTGCTCCTGCGCTTGGCAACTGCTTCATCCGACTCAAGGCTCCGTATCAGGGTCGCTACCGTCTTGATGAGCAAATCAAGCAATAGCGGTGAAACAGGGTCTGAAGGCGGCATCTCATCTGCCAGTGCTTGTTCCTTGATGCATACGACCTGAGGTATGAAACTCCCTGGGAAAGGTAGGATAGGGAGGAGCAATTCGGGAATCACTCCGCCGACCTCGAGGTACGGACGCCAAAAGGAGACTGGATGATGATCTGTTAGAGGTGAGCATGCAGGGTCGTAGATTGCCTCTGACGAAACCTTCATAGCCACCTGTCGGACTACGTGAGAGTCGGCATACAGCCGAAAATCCGCATAGTCAGGAAACAGTCTAGCCAGTAGCTTTTCGAGCCTTCCCTCAAATACCGAAGGGTATTCGCTGATCAAGCCCCGATTCGCAGTGTTCTTGAGGGAACGCTGAAACATATCAGGTTGATGACCTAGGACGGCTCTGCCATGGTTCTGAAAAAAATCAACATATCGGAGTCCATAGCGGTCATACAGATAGAATGACCGTGCACGGACAACGATAGGCATTGTATAGTGTTCGGTGGCAACTTGTCTAGTATCTTTCACACCAGAGAGCATATCATTGGTCCCCTATTTTCTCAAGTTGGGCAAATTTACTGATGAAAGTGGCCTTGCTTCCCCCTACAAACGTCACATCAATGACTTCGCGGTCTCCACTTTTCTTCAGGTTCACCACCTCCCCTTCACCGTACTTGTCACTATAGACCCTCTGCCCGAGGGGAAACAGGCTAACGCCCTCCACTTCCTTATGGCGCTCCTCCATTGTGAAGCTCTTTGCATTGGTTCCGAAACCCTTTTGGATAAGGGCTCCGGCAGATCCACCCCATCCGCTGCTGCTCATGGAGGCGGAGGTTCCTCTGGATGCCGCCCGCTTCTCACCAAGGCTGCCAAGTCCCCGATACGGGCCTCCCTCGGAGATGCTCTCAAGGGTGCCCGGGCGAATCCCTTGTACTGCAACCAGGGAGGTAGGTATCTCATCGATGAACCGGCTGGGATGCTGGAAACTGGTCTTTCCCCAGATTTTCCTTGCCTTTGCACAGAGGATGTAGAGCTGCTTGCGTGCTCGGGTTACCGCGACGTAGAAGATTCTGCGCTCTTCCTCAATGTCGTCGTCACTCTCCTTTGCACGGCCTGGGAAGAGTTCCTCCTCCAGCCCGGCAACAAATACCCGATCGAACTCGAGGCCCTTGGTATTGTGCATGGTGATGAGGGTAACTCCCTTCTTGTCCCTAGGGTCTTCCCTTCCCAATGTGGTCGGGTCGAGGCAGAGCTGTTCAAGGAAGAGCAGCAGGCCATCACGGGAGGAGTCATAGGAAGCAAGGGCGTTGACCAGAGCCTCCAGGTTATCGACTTTGCCGGTGCTGTTCTGGTTGTCTATCTTCTGGTAGAGATCAAACAAGCCGGACTCCCTGATCATGAAGTTGACACAGTCGACCAGCTCCTCGCTGTCCATCATGCGGTTCGCATGCTTGTAGAGCTCAACAAAGGCCGTCGCGCCGCTTCTTGCCTTGTTGGACAGGGCCCCTGATTGCATTGCCATTTCCAGCATACGGAAAACATCGCCATCTGCCTGGAGGGAATACGAGAGGATAGTCTCGAGACTGCTGGCTCCTATACCCCGGGTAGGCTTGTTGATCATACGCTTGAAATTCACCTCGTCCTTGCTGTTGGTAAGCAGAAACAGCAGAGCCAGTGCATCCTTGACCTCCTCGCGGTCATAGAACTGCAGAGCCCCCACTACCTTATAGGGTATACGCATACGCTTGAAGGTAGTCTCAAATGCCACAGACTGGGCATTGGTCCTGTACAGGACAGCACTTCCGTCATAGTTCTTGTCCTGGAGAAGGACATTTCCCACGCGCATCGCCTCATCAACCTCATCCTGGACATACATCAGGTTGGGCTTCGAGCCTTTGGTATTGGCGGTCCAGAGCCTTTTTGCATGCCGGCCCTTATTGTTCTTGATCACGGTATTGGCAATATCCAGGATACTCTGGGTAGAGCGATAGTTCTGCTCGAGCTTGACTGTCTTCGCCCCGGGGAATATCTCAGGGAACGAGAGGATGTTCTGCACCTCAGCACCCCGGAACCGATAGATGCTCTGGTCATCATCGCCGACAACGCAGATAAAGCAGGAGGGTCCCACCAAGCGCTTGAGCAGTTCAAACTGCGCAATGTTTGAGTCCTGGTACTCATCGACAAGGATGACCTGGAACCGGTTGTGCATCCAGGCCTGGACATCAGGTTTTGCATCGAGCAACTCGATGCTCCGACCGATAAGGTCTGCAAAGTCCACATTCCCTACCCGACGCATCTTGTCCTCATATGCCTCGAACATCCGGGGAAAGGTGGAGTCAGCCTTCAGTGAAGCGAGGTTGTCCCTACAGGTGAGGCCACGGTCCTTGGCATAGGATATCTTGCGCATGACAGGGTCTAGCTCGCGCTTCTTGTAATTGGGGTAACAGGATGAGAGCAAGGAGAGCGAATCATCATCGTCATAGATGGTGAAATTGGAAGCCAGGCCTATCTCCGAACCGAACCTACGCAGGAACCACGCCCCGAAGGAGTGGAAGGTGCGTATGGTGACGTCCTTTGAGGCCTGCTCATCATCGAGCATCTCGGTCACCCTCTGACGCATCTCTGAAGCGGCCCTGTTGGTAAAGGTGACTGCAAGAATCCTATAGGCCGGAATTCCCAGCTTTTCAATGCAGTAGGCAATCTTGGTCGTGATGACACGGGTCTTCCCCGAGCCGGCACCGGCAAGTACAAGCAGAGGGGCGCTGTTTTCCAGCACTGCCTCCATCTGGTCTTCATTCAACTGAGAGAGCAAGGTATCAATATCAGCCATCAGTAC
Source organism: uncultured Sphaerochaeta sp. (assembly GCA_964617345.1). GTDB lineage: Bacteria > Spirochaetota > Spirochaetia > Sphaerochaetales > Sphaerochaetaceae > Sphaerochaeta. The sequence continues at coordinate 6,574 of CAZTXW010000086.1, forward strand.
GCTCCATGAGGACAGCTTCAAGGTCAATGCCCTTCACCGCTCGAATTCCACATCTCACTACAGTGCCTGGAACGAGATTACGCCCCATGACTACTGTAAGACCATCGACTTCAGGGGCCTGGGAATAGATTCTCCCTATCGCCAGGTCCTCCTGCTCTATCTTCTCTTCTATCAAAACATCAAACTCCTTGCCCACAAACTGCTCTAGGCGAGCCTTTGTGATGCCCTGTTGCAGCTTCTCAAGTCTCTTCTGAAAGGCTGCAGCTGCTTTATGCGCCTTGGCATGGTCCTTTTGGCTTCTCAGGCCATAGGCCTTCGTTCCCTCTTCCCTACTGTAGAGGAAGGAGCCCATCCAGTCGAGTTGGGCCTTCCCTATGAAATCGAGCAACTCTGAAAAAGCATCCTCATCCTCACCTGGATAGCCAAGCAGGATGGTTGAACGCACTACAGCACCTGGTACAGTTGCGCGGATGGATTCGATCAGGGAGAGATAGCTCTCCTTTGTTCCGGTCCGGCCCATACTTCTCAGGATGGGAGTCGAGGCATGCTGGAAAGGGATGTCAAAATAGGGGAGCACTTTCGGATTGTCCACTATGAAGCGGGGCAATTCAGGGGGAAACGCATCAGGATGGATGTACAGCAAGCGTAATCTGAAGTCCCCTTTTAGGGCAACAATGCGAGAAAGCAATTCCATAAACCTGCTTGAACCGTCCTCGGTGTCTGTTCCGTAGGCGGCAAGGTCCTGGGCGATGAGGTTCAGTTCCCTGATCCCTTCTCCGATGAGATGCTGAGCATCCTTGAGGACCATGTCCATAGGACGCGAGCGCAAGCTGCCGCGGATAAGGGGGATTGCACAGTAGGAGCAGCGGTGGTTGCACCCTTCGCTGATCTTCAGGTAAGCGCTTCCGGGGAAGTTGAGCAGTTCGTTTCGTTCGTAGACCTCTTCACGTACCGGTGGATAGGCGTATGTTTCCACCACTCGCTCACCGCTGGTAACCCGCTGGACAACTTCACGAATTTTGGAAAGGTCACGATTGCCAAATATTGCCGATGCCTCCGGCAGCTCGCCAGACAAATCATCAGCATAGCGCTCAGCCATACAGCCGGTGAGCACTATCTTCGCCCCAGGATTGGACTGATGGAGCGAAAAGAAGGATTCGATGGACTGTTCGCGCGCGCTTTCTATGAATCCACAGGTATTTACCAGTATGATATCTGCCTCTGTGGGGTCGTCAGTTCGCATATAATCGTCTTCTGCAAGAATGTTCAGCATGGTCTCAGCATCAACTTGATTCTTAGAACAGCCAAGGTTCTCCAGATATAGTTTTTTCATTACTCTTTCTCCTACGGCATACAGCCGGACCTGTACAATAGCATAGATTGGGCAGGTAATAATACACTTCAATACCCTGCTGTGCATATTGACAGCTTCCTACCACATTGTATAAATAAAACAATTTGAATAATTATTAACTTCTTATTAGACATACTCTTAGTTCTATACCATACATGAACATTTGTATAAGCTTACCCATTCTTGCATAATTAAAGAAGTTGGTATAGTATCAGAAATACTGTATGACAGATG
>CAZTXW010000087.1:0-7996 GCA_964617345.1 uncultured Sphaerochaeta sp.
GACCTCGCAAAGGACAAGACAGGAGTCTTTTCCGGCAGCTATGCCATAAACCCTGTCAACAACAAGAGGATCCCCATCTGGATCGCAGACTATGTGCTCATCAGCTACGGCACAGGTGCCATCATGGCAGTGCCTGCCCACGATACCCGTGACTGGGAGTTTGCCAAGAAGTTTGACCTTCCCATCGTGGAAGTGCTGAAAAGTGAAGTCGATGTACAGCAGCAGGCCTGGACCGAAGACGGGACGCACGTCAACAGCGGTTTCCTCGATGGTCTGAACAAGGACGATGCCATCGAGAAGATGCTCGCTTGGCTGGAAGAGAACAAGCTTGGGACGAAAGCGGTCAACTACAAGCTTCGCGACTGGGTATTCAGCCGACAGCGCTACTGGGGCGAACCCATTCCCCTGGTGCACTGCCCAACCTGTGGAACCGTCCCCCTCACCGAAGAGCAGCTGCCTCTGCTGCTCCCTGAAACAACATCCTATGCACCAAGCGGTACAGGGGAGAGCCCCCTTGCAAAGATTGATTCGTGGGTAAACACTACCTGCCCGGTCTGTGGAGGCCCAGCAAAAAGGGAGACCAACACCATGCCCCAGTGGGCTGGGTCATGCTGGTACTACCTGCGCTATCTAGACCCCACCAATACCGAACGCTTTGTTTCCGAAGAGAAGGAGCAGTACTGGATGCCGGTCGACCTCTATGTAGGGGGAGCCGAACACGCTGTGTTGCATCTGCTCTATGCACGGTTCTGGCACGAGGTACTCTATGACCTTGGCTTTGTCTCCACAAAGGAGCCCTTCCAAAGGCTGGTGAACCAGGGAATGATAACCTCATTTGCCTTCCAAAGAAAGGACAAGAGCCTGGTTGCCACCGATATGGTCGAAGAGATAGCACCGGATCAGTTCATCGAGAAGGAGACAGGGGAAAGCCTCGAACGCGTCGTTGCCAAGATGTCCAAGAGCTTGAAGAACGTCATCAATCCTGATGACATCATCAATGAGTTTGGTGCAGACTCCATGCGCATGTACGAAATGTTCATGGGACCTTTGGAAGTATCAAAGCCCTGGGCTACCACAGGCCTCAGTGGGGTATACCGCTTCATTGACCGTGTCTGGCGCCTCCAGGAAGATAGGACCATCACCGATGAGGAACCTTCAGAAGAGATTCTCAAACTCCTGCACAAGACCATCAAGAAGGTGACACACGATACCGCCACCCTGAACTTCAATACGGCAATAAGTCAGATGATGGTCCTGGTCAATGAGCTGTACAAGACAGATACCCTACCAAGGGTTGTCTGGGAGACCCTGGTAAAGTTGCTCGGACCCTATGTGCCGCATATTGCCGAGGAGCTCTGGGAGCTTGCAGGACATGAGCCTAGCTTGGCAAATGTCCCCTGGCCCACCTACGACGAGGCTCTCACCATAGACAGTGAGGTCCAGATAATCATGCAGGTAAACGGCAAGGTCCGCTCAAAGAGCCTCCAGGAAAAAGGCTTGAGCAAGGACGAACTGCTCGCCCTGGCAAAGAGTGATGAGAAGATCCGGAGCTGGATAGAAGGAAAGACCATCGTCAAGGAAATCGTGGTTCCCGACAAGTTGGTCAATCTGGTCGTCAAATGAGTGTAGCAAGCGAGCCTGCTACCTAGGATACTGGGCCTTAGACAGGTGAACAAACGCACATGAGAGTATACCTACAAGGAAGGGGGGGGCAGTGGCCTCCTCCTTCTTTTGCCTATACGATACACTTCTGATCACGTGATGTTGCTGGAGCTCAGAACTAATGACACAACTTATAGGATTGTTCATACGGAAAATCTCTATTCATGCCTCTAGGGTGAGGTACAAGAAAATATCACTCCTATAGGATGTTCGCTGACCTTTCAGGGCCCTTGTCAGCTTCACAGAAAGCCTGGTCATGGGAATTGTCAAAGGGAAGAAAGGACTGCACTCATAGGAAAGGAGATCAGCAAGATTCTCCCCACGATTATCGCAGAACAACTGGTAAGGTATCTGCTCAACTCCATTGGAGAGAGGGGTATGTAGGATTTGTAGATATCCTTTCCCATGATGCTTTGCCGTAATGACTATTGAACAGAGGGGAAGCATCAGAGAACTGGACGGGGTACTGTTGCGCTCTTCCAACCTGTCAAATACCGCAATCTTTACCTCTGTCTGGGGGGTCTCCATTACTATGACAGCAGACAATGGATTCCAAGCGCAAAGACACAACACAAGGATAATCCCTGCCTTCCTATATCTGTTGCTAGCCTGGTTGGTCCAATCCACTCAATAGCCCCTTATGTCATACCTATAGTATAGTATAATACAACGTATCCTTAAAGGTGCAACTAGTAATTCTTATAGCGATGTGACAAGGTACCAATATTTGTATTGAATTGGACGGTTAACTTAATACCTTTGCCAATCCACCTTTCGAGGTTTCACGATAGAGGGAGGGAAGAGCCTGTCCGGTTTCCATCATAACCTCCACCACGCTGTCAAAGGAGACCTTGTGCCTGCCATCACCGAGCAAGGCAAAGGTGCAGTGGTCGATCGAACGCATTGCACCCAAGGCATTGCGTTCGATACAGGGTATCTGCACAAGACCCCGCATGGGATCACAGGTAAGGCCCAAATGGTGTTCCAGGCCCATCTCTGCTGCATACTCGATCTGATGGATGGTTCCCCCAAGCACCTGGGTTGCAGCACCGCTTGCCATGGCACAGGCTACGCCGACCTCACCCTGACAGCCTACCTCTGCTCCGCTGATCGAGCCATTTGTCTTGACCAGGTTGCCGATCAGGCCTGCTGTAAGCAGAGCTCGCAAAATCTTTACCTTGGATACCTTATAGTGCTTGAACAGATAGTAGAGGACCCCAGGAAGCACCCCGCAACTGCCACATGTTGGGGCAGTCACTATCCTGCCTCCCCCTGCATTCTCCTCCGAGACGGCTAGCGCATAGCTTATCGCAATGGCGGTATTTCCCAAAGGACCGGTGAACTCTCCAGCCTTGGAGTTATACTGGCTTGCCTTTCTTGCAAGCTTCAGCCCTCCGGGAAGGACTCCCTCTGCGTTGATACCACTCTCCACAGCGTCGCTCATCACAGTCCATATCTCATTGATATAGTCCATGATTTCAGGTCCTTCAAACTGCAGGACAAACTCCCACAGCTGCAGTCCCTCTTCAGAGCAGTAGGCAAGGATCTTGGCCATGGTGCCATACTCCTGGGGATAGACACGCTTTTTCCCGTCCTGGCTCTCACCCTCTATGACAACACGGCCACCGCCTACACTATAGTAGGTCTGTTGGGCTATGATGCTCCCCTCTTTGTCAAACCCGAACAAGGTGAGTGCATTTGGATGGAATGGCTTCTCCTCATCGGGCTCCCAGCTGATCTCAATCTGCTTCTCATAATCTGCACATATTTCCCGTATGGCCCTGTCGGTAAGGTGTCCCTTTCCTGTAGCAGCAAGGCTGCCATACAGACATGCCTCATACTGTGCGGCATCTGGACACATCCCAAGAAAATGTTGGGTTGCAAAACGAGGGCCCATGGTATGGCTACTTGAGGGTCCATACCCTATCCTATACAGTTCACGCAATGATTCCATACGTGAACTGTACCTTTTTACCCAATAAAAAGAAAGATAGCCAACTACCACAGAGGTCCCTTTTGTACAGAGACGAAGGAGGTGTGCCCACTCAGGTCGACGAAAATCCTGAGCAACAAGGCATCCTCCTTGTTCCAAAAGCAGTGCAACCCTTCCCCCAGGCTAAGGGACACCCCCTCACTACCCCAGTAGAGCCAAAACGAACGGTCAGAGCTTCTCTCTGCTACCCAATACCCTTGGGGTATGGTGGAGACCACCACAACCAAAGGCTCCTGGACTTGGATGGAGGAGGAGCGTAGCTCCCCATTTGCCAGGTCCTTTTGCAAACGGGTGCCATCGAGAAGGGTAAAGTCCTCAACCTTGGAACGAATCTCCCGCAATAGATGGGAATAGTGCAACGTCCCCAAGGAGAGTTCATTGATCTTGGTGCTTTCAAGCAGGTGGTGGCAGAGCACACCCTCCTGAGGTGAAAGACGGACCTCTGCCCCAGCGGTGGGAATCAGGGCTCCGCCAAGGGGAGAGAACACTCCCAGGGGATAGGCACAGAAGACCACCGTCTCCCCCCGCTTGACCCAAAGGCTCACCCTCTTCTCCCCTGCCTTGAGATGGCGTTGCTTCAAGGCACCTGCCTCTGTCCAGACGAGGGTATACCAGAAGCTCTGGTTCTGCATCTCCTCCCATTGGTGCCTGGAAGGGATCACAACCTCCACCTCCCTCATGGAGAGGGGATTATAGGTGCAGCTGACAGTAAGGGATGAGAATGCTACTACACTCCAAATAATGAGACAGACTGTTTGCTTGTTCACATACAGGAAGAGGAAAGATATGAGGTATCTCTTCAGGCAAGGGGAAAGAATGAGCACCATATGCACAGGGAATCGGGAAGCGGACCCAAGGTGAGTTGTAGAAATGCTTCCATGGCACTCTATTTGCTGCTTGTCCCCCTGCTTCTGGATAGCAATTCTTCCGGCTTGAAATACAGAAATTCAAGATCTACCGATTCTCTTCTCGCCCATGCGCCTCAAGATAGTAACGACATCCTTGAACAAGGACAAACGATGGAAGAAGAGTAGATAGACCAAGTTGGGGAGTACCAGTACTACAAGAAGAGAGGCAGAAAACCGTAGAATTGTGTTGGGTAGGGTTACCCGCGAAAGGGTAAAGAAGGTTGCTGCTCCTGCAACAAGGGTCACCGCCGTATAGCCCAGATAGTGGAGAAAATACTGGCAGAGGCTCTTGTCAAACCCAAAGCGGAATACCACATATGGCTCGATCCAGAAGCAGGTTGCCAATGTACTTACCGAAGATCCTAGCAAAACTCCAATGACTCCATACCTGCTGGCAAGCACTACCGATACCACGAGGTTTATTCCTGCTTGCAGCAGAGACTTGTACCGGTCATACCAGAACAAGCCCAACGAGTCCTTGAACGCAAGCACAGGCCTTCTCATACCTGTGAGGTAATAATTGAGCACGATCACAAACACCACACTCTTGGGAAACAGATAGGCCCTGCCCAGCCACAAGGATATGAAAGGATTGCACAAGAAGTACAGGCAGAGGGCAGTAAAGCCATACACCCAGGCAGAGATGAAATTCAGCTCGTCGAACAAGGACTTGCTCCCCTTACTCCCCCTTTCTGCCGAAAAGTTTCCGATACTTGCAGTGATGGAAGAGTATATGAGGCCAACGATACCACCAACGGAGCTTTGCAGCAGGGTATAGTTGGCATAGAGGCCTGCACTCGCAAGATGTACAAATCGTACGAGGATGATATTGTCGGTCCCATTGACCAGGACACCACCTATTTTATGAAACGTCAGGGCAAGGATATTCCTCTGTATCTTCGCCCTCTCATCCCGTGTGAGGGATGCATCTGTCTTCTCCTTCAGGTACGGGTAGAGGGTATCTACCCTGAGGGTAATGGCCAGGTTCTCCCCAACGGTGCAGGCAAGTAGGATCAGAAGGAAGAGGAGGTAATTTCCTGTCAGGACCAGCACAACAATCTGCAGTGCATGCTTGAGTATCTGAAACCCATACATGTAGACCGAGTTGATGTAGGACTTCTGGTCAGCGATGACAACCGTTCTCTTATAGCCGAGAAAGTAACTGGACCCTGAGTTGATGACGAACAACCAGTAGATGAGATACAGATGGGGGATGGATGGAACCTCTTTCATGAGGACAGGAAGGAAGGGGGTGAAGGCAAACCCCAGAGCCAAGACCAGCGTCCCGATTATCCTATAGGCCTTCCTGTAGAGTTTCATCAAGGCCTGTATCGTATGGGTTTCCCCGAATGCCAGGGGTTTGTAGAGGCTATAGCTTATGGCTGCCCCAAAGCCCAACTCAGCGAGGGAGAGCATCGTCAGGACATTGGAGAACAATCCAGACAGACCCAGATACTCCAGGGAGAGGAACATCACAAACACCTTGCGTGCGATGAAGCCGCTGATATAACTCAGGATGAGCCCTAGGGTTCCAAATTTGATGTTTCGCACTGAATTATCTAATCGTGACAACACTAACCTCGTCCGGATTCCTTCATCGTTGAATACTATGCAAAAGAAGCCTTAAGCGTACCATGGGAAGGTATACACCGTTCCTTTTCCTATACTACCTCTTAAACCACCAGGAAATAGGATAGTGACTTATAGATCAAAAGGGCAAATACACCCAATGGACTCTCCCTGCAACGAATTGAGCTTCCTATCAATGATGGCCTATTATCACCTTGGCATTGCCTGGAGGGTCTTGAAGCGTTCCATGTACTCGCTTCGGTATCGCTTGAACAGGAGGCGAAAAGCCTCACTTCCATAGTCTGCATAGGTCCAGGGAAGGGCGTTGTACTGCCCCTTTTCGTAGACGAGGGTCACCTCTGCATAGATTCCTTTCTGCAAGGGTATGCGATGACCCCGGTTTTTTGTGGTGGCAAGGATCAGATTGGGGGCGCTGATCAAGCCAGGATCCAGATTGATGGTCCTGCTACCCTCTTTCTTGAAATGTTCTTCTAGCTCATTGGTAATGAGCTTCGCCTCTGCAAGCAGAGAAGGGTCGTAGAGCCTCTCAAATACCAGAAAGAACCTCAATGGGGTCGATCCCATCTCCTGGTTGTAGTAGTCAGTGAAGGTGAAGGGGGTCTGTTCGCTCATCTCGAGGATGGGACCGAACTGTTGTGTGAGAAGGGCAAAAAGCTCAGGGTGCACCTCCTCATCAGAGGAGAGTACACCCATGATCAGTAGGGAGGGCACAAAGCTTCTTACCTCGCCCATATCAGATACCTGCCGTATAGGTTCCCAGGACTCGAACTGATGCACAACAACCCTTCAACTCCTCTAGTGCATGCTCAAAGGAGCCTTCATCCTCTCCCAGTTCAGTCTCCACAAAGAAGGAGTACTCCCAGGGCTTGCCTGGGATGGGACGGGATTCAAGCTTCTTCATATTGAGGCCATGCTTGGTAAGCACCAGCAGAGCTTCAAACAAGGATCCGGGGCGATCCTGGACGGTAAACCGGAGCGAAGCTCGGTTGACAGGTGAGATGGCCCTGAACGCATCAGCCATATCCTCCCTACAGAGGATATAGAACCTGGTGTAGTTACGGGGGTTGCTCTCGATGCCTTCGGCAAGGATCTCCATCTCATGGACAGCCGCTGCAGGCGATCCTGCAATGGCTGCGAGGGTCTTGTCCTGGGAAGCCTTCACAAAGCCTACAGAACCTGCAGTATCGAAGAAGGGAATTGCCTCAGCGTGGGCAAGTTCACCACGGAGGTAGTCCACACACTGGGCAAGGCCCTGTGGGTGGGAGTAGACCTTCTTGATATCCTCGATCTTGGTCCCAGGAAGTGCTATGAGGTTATGTACGATCCTGATCTGCTGCTCCCCTACCACCTGGATATCGGGATAGCGGTCCAACAGGTCAAGCGTATCGAAGATGGTTCCCCCTAGGGTGTTCTCCAACGGGGACATGCCATAGGTCGCCTCCCCCTGCATCAGGGCCTCGAAGATATCACCAAACTGCTTGCAGGGAAGCGTCACTGCACTCTCATCAAAGGAACGCCTGATGGCTAGCTCACTGAAAGCACCCCGCTCTCCCTGAAAGGCTACGGTGAGTGAGGAAGCTTTCTGACTCTTTTTTGTCCCTGCCACTCTAGAGGGCAAGGAGAGGGGAATCCTCTCCAGGGACTTGCCCACCACAGGACAGAGGGCGTGCAGGTCACGCATCAGCTTCTCGAACTGGGAGGGAAAGAGTGATTGCGGGCCATCACTGAAGGCCAGCTCAGGGTGGTTGTGCACCTCGACCATGAGGCCCGAGGCTCCACTGGCAACCAGGGCGAGGGCCATCGGGCTTACCATATCCCTGATGCCAGTAGCATGGCTGGGGTC
>CAZTXW010000088.1:0-7995 GCA_964617345.1 uncultured Sphaerochaeta sp.
TGGAGAAATGTTCTCAAATCCCCAAGCAAATCTGTTGCGTTGCATAGAAACATAAAGAAAAAACCTTCAAATGACGCTCTGAGAATCAGTTTTAGAGCGTTTTAGATTCTTCTGGAAATATGTAGGGAAAAAACCAACCAAAAATGAATTGAGCAGAAGAGCAATACAACTATTGCAAAATCAACAGGAGAGAGATGATGTTTCTCTGTACGTATAGCCTCGAAAAGGTTTCACGTGAAACATCAGTATAGGGAAATAGGGAGGTTCCTTGGGAAAAGAGGGAATATAGCGTTGATGCAGTGAATCCAACCGAAATGCATGTACAGTTGTTGGGACGGTACCAGGTTCATCTCATCGGTATGCAATAATGCATACTTGTATGCATATGGTTGGCCTAAGATCCGAAAAGACTGGTATGTGGGGGGATAGTGGTGCATATGCCGGTATGTTTCACGTGAAACAATGCATGGTGAACGCTTAGTGGAATCAGGATTTACAATCCTAGTGGAGTTGACAGGAAGGGATAAAAAAACGTTTCACAGAGATTGTATCTTGTGAAACGCCTTATAGTAAAAACGGGTTGTCTAGAGTTCTGTGCCGTTTATCACAGTAAGTTTAGGATCAACGAAGTTCCTGAGATATCGCTCAACACCGCTTTTGAGTGTCATCTGGGACATTGGGCAGCCAGCACAGGCCCCTTTCAGACGAACAGTCACGTCGGTGCCTTCCAAGCTGATAAACTCGATATCGCCTCCGTCATTTTGCAAAGAGGGCCTGATGTCCTCAAGTGCTTTTTTGACTTTATCTTCCATGTAATTTTCCTCCATAGGGTTACATAAAGATACAATAGTGACGCCCTAGGGTCAAGGAGTATGCCTTTTTAGGTGACAAGTGTTCGTCTTTTCCGTATAGTAGGTACATGAGTGTGAAAAAAATCATCTTTTTAAACCAAAAAGGCGGTGTAGGGAAAACTACAACCGCAGTTAACCTTGGTTCCGCATTGGCTAAGATGGGGAATAAGGTGCTGCTGCTTGACCTGGATTCACAAGGCAACCTGACAAGTGGGATCGGTGCTGATGGCAGGGGACCTGGAATGTATGAAGTCATAGCGGGAACGTGTTCAGCAGATGATGCTTGCCAAAAGACAGTGGTTGAAAACCTTTTTGTCATTCCCAGCAACATCCATATGGCTGGACTCAACATTGAGCTGGTGGCCCAGTATGAACGGGAACAGTTCTTGAAAAGAGCCCTGTCGACCCTTGATGACAGTTGGGACTATATCTTGGGGGACTGTCCCCCCTCCCTGGGTCTGGTGACCGTCAATGCAATGACCTGGGCTCAGCAGGTGATCATTCCCATGCAGTGTGAGTACTACGCGATGGAAGGGCTCAATCTCCTGATGAGGACCATTGGAAATATCAAGAAGTCCCTGAACCCAAATCTGGAAATATTGGGTATCCTCTTCACCATGTTCATAAAGCGGACAAATCTTACTACTGAAGTGGTGGATGACATATCCTCATACTTCCCCAATCTCACCTTCTCTACGGTCATCCCACGAAACATCCGCCTGGCTGAAGCACCATCCCATAACCTTCCCATTGATGTGTACGATGGTGGAAGCAGTGGAGCCAAGGCCTACGAAGCACTCGCAAAGGAGGTCGAAACCCGTGTCGCAAAATCCTACTAAGAAACATGGACTGGGCAAAGGAATAGGGTCATTGATGAATGACTACTCATTTGACTCGGTCTTGGAAAATGCTTTGGGAATCTCCTCCAACGAGGTCCAAAAACCGGAAGGGAGTGCTGTCCTGAACGTACCCCTTGCTGCTATTCGCACCAACCCTCGTCAGCCCCGCAAGGAGTTCGATGAGGCAAGTCTCAGGGAATTGGCCTCATCGATAAAAACCCAGGGGGTATTGCAACCCATTCTGGTGGAGGAGATAGCTCCTGGCGACTATAGCATTGTTGCTGGTGAGAGACGGTTCCGCGCATCAAAGATGGCGGGTCTGGAAACTATTCCAGTCCTTGTCAGGGATTTTACTGATCTGCAACGCCTTGAGGTCTCTCTCATTGAAAATATCCAGAGAGAGAATCTCAACCCCATTGAAGAGGCAAAGGCATATGCCTATCTTATTCAAGAGGCAGGAATTACTCAGGATGAACTTGCTGCAAGGGTAGGAAAGCACCGCTCGACCATAAGTAACAGCATGCGGTTGCTGCAGCTGACCGGTACCATGCAGCATGATCTTCTTTCCGGCAAGTTCTCAGCAGGGCAGGCAAGGGCCCTCCTCTCAGTGGTGAATCCTGCTGATAGGGAGATCCTCTATCGTACCGTGCTGGAAAAAGACCTCTCTGTGAGGGCTACCGAACAACTGGCTTCCGAGTTTAACCGGGGAAAGCGGGTTGCCTATCAGGATAAGAAAAAAAGACCCAAGAAAAGTTTGCCTAAAAGCCCTGATGTTATTAGTGTTGAGGATAAGTTCCTCCTTGCAGTCGGCTCTCAGGTGGAAGTGAAAGGTTCTCTGGAGAAGGGAAGACTGGAAATTCCCTATTCCTCCAGCGAAGAGTTGGAAAGACTGTACCAGTTGCTGGCCCCAGGGGCCGATCTGTTTGAAGTATAGTTTGTAGGAGATTGAGTGATAATGGAAAAAAGTAACCTCGCTGATGGCTTGTACGCCGTCATGCATACCACAAAGGGTGACATCACCCTCCGTTTGGAATTCAAGAAAACCCCAATGACAGTTGCCAACTTTGTTGGCTTGGCAGAGGGTGTCTTGAATATCAAGGGAAAGAACAAGCCCTTTTATGATGGGCTCACCTTCCACCGGGTCATTGAGAATTTCATGATCCAGGGTGGTTGCCCCAAGGGCACGGGTACCGGTGGCCCTGGATATACCTTCCCGGATGAGTTTGATGAGTCCTTGAGGCATAACGCTCCTGGAAAACTCTCCATGGCGAACTCTGGTCCTGCAACCAATGGCAGCCAGTTTTTTATCACCCACGTCCCTACCCCCTGGCTTGATGACAAGCACTCCATCTTTGGAGAGGTCGTAGAGGGGCAGGACATTGTTGATTCCATCGCCCAGGGTGATAAGCTGACCAGCGTTGAGATCATCAGAAAGGGTAGTGAGGCTGAAGCTTTTACCGTTTCACGTGAAACATTTACCACATTTGTAGCGGAAGCTGAAAAAACTGCAAAAAAAAGGGATGCAGAGAGACATGCCAAGGTCGAGCATGAGCTGAAGAATCGTTGGCCTGATGCGAAAGTGACCCCAACCGGCCTTAGGTATGTAGTCAAGGAAGCTGGTGATGGCAAGGCTTCACCGAAGCAGGGACAGAAGGTGACTGTGCACTACACCGGTACCCTGCTCAATGGAAAGATGTTTGACAGCTCTGTCCAAAGGGGAGCACCTGCAGAATTTGCAATTGGTGATGTCATTGAGGGGTGGAACGAAGCCCTGAAGACCATGAGCAAGGGCGAAAAGCGTACCCTCATCATCCCACCGGAGCTTGGCTATGGGAAACAGGGGTATCCAGGCATCATTCCTCCAGATTCCCATCTTGTGTTTGATGTGGAGCTTATCAGTTTCTAAGGTGTTGTCCGATATAGGAGATATAGGTGAAAGAGAAGGCTTTGCAGTTCGTATGTACCCAGTGTGGCCGCACAGAGAGCAAGTGGTTGGGGCGATGCCCTGACTGCGGCAGCTGGAACTCATTTGAAGAGGAGCTTGTCCAGAGCCAACAAGGCAAGCCTGGCAAGGCTGCACAGATCAGCCTTGAGACAAAGCCTGTTTCACTCGAGGATATCCAGGTTGAACCTGGGTTCCGCTATGAGAGCGGTATTTCCGAACTCGACCGTGTTTTGGGCGGAGGAGTCATGCGTGGCTCCTCCATCCTGTTGGGAGGGGAGCCTGGGATAGGTAAGTCGACACTCATGCTGCAGATGATAGAGAAATGCTCGCTCGAGCGGACAGTCCTCTATGTCTCTGGTGAGGAGTCCCCCTCCCAGGTAAAGCTCAGGGCTCAACGTCTTGGCCTCTCCCTTTCCAAGATTTCCATTTTCTGTGATACGCGCATAGAGGTGCTGGTCACGATACTAGAGAAGATGAAACCCCACGTGGTGGTCGTCGATTCCTTGCAGACTCTCTCCAGCAGTGAGGTTGCATCCCCCGCCGGATCGGTCAACCAGATACGGTTCTGTTCCACTGAACTGGTGGGCATATCGAAACAGCTGGGCATCTCCCTGTTCCTCGTTGGCCATGTCACCAAGGAAGGAGTCCTTGCCGGACCTAAGGTCATCGAGCACCTTGTCGACACCGTACTCTACTTTGACCAGGTGGGAAGCGGTGTCCGCCTTATCAGGGCAGCAAAGAATCGATTTGGTTCTGTCGATGAGATCGGCATCTTCCATATGGGCGAGAAGGGACTCTCTGCTGTGACCAACCCCTCCTCCTTCTTCATTACCGATAGGGAAGGGGAGAATGCTCCACCAGGAATTGCCTATACAGCGGTGGTCGAGGGCTCCCGTACGTTCCTTGTGGAGATACAGGCCCTTACCGTCCCTTCAAAAAGTGGTTTTTCCCGGGTCTACTCAGACCGTATCGATACAGCCCGTGTCACCAGGATAGCGGCAATCCTTGAGCGCCATGCACAGGTCAGGCTGAATGACCAGGACATCTATGTGAATGTTGCCGGTGGCATGAAGCTCAATGAAGTATCCATTGACCTCCCCCTTGCCCTGGCACTGTGGTCCGCATTGAAGGGAGTGCCCCTGCCCTCCTCCCTGGTCTCCTACGGTGAGTTGAGCCTGGCAGGCGAGGTTCGTACGGTGGGATTTGCCGAGAAGCGGAAGAAGGCCTCCAGTGAGCTGGGCTTCCAAAGGGTCCTGCTTCCCAAGAGCAACAAGACCAAGGGAAATCTCAAGATATATCCTGTGGATACCATCAAGAAGGCATTGGGAGTCTGTTCGACACTTTCCTGAGAGATTACCCCTCTTCCATGGGAATGGGTAGGTGGGGAAAGGTCCTGGTATCATTAGTAAGGGGTCCTAATAAATACAGGGATAATCGCCAGTACATCTCTTGTTTGGGTAAGAAATGGTACCCATCGTCCTAGATGCTGGCGATAGCAGGATTCTTGTCAGTATCGACAGAAGGGACGTGATCGGCAAAGGATAGCCTTTCATGCCTTTTGATGACCTGTCCCCTTTGACACCCTTGTAAGAGAAGCATATCATCGGGGTTGCTTGCAGACGATAAAAAAGGCGCCCTCCCAAGGACGCCATCATATAGTAAGGACTCCTTCCTAAAGCATCATCTTCAGAAGCATGGGGAATACCACCACATTTCCAATGGATGCACCGAAGCTGGTCAGCAGGAATACCAACAGGATATGCAGCACACGGTTCCTATACCATCCCCGTAAGGTGATTGCATCGTCACTGAGGTTCTCGAAGTCCTTTACCTTGGGTTTGCGCAAGGTAGCTTGCATGAGGCCGCTGACCATACCTATGCCAATTCCGGGATGTAGGCTTGTCAGGGGTGCTGACAATATGCTTACCAGGGTATTCAGGGGGTGGGCGAGGGAGAGGATGGCTCCCAGGGCTGTAAAGGACATGTTGACCGCAAGCCAGTAGCCGAACATCTTGATGCCCTCCTGCTGACCAAAGTTGATGAAGCCGTAGAGCAGGAAGCCAATGATGAGGATGGGGAATGCCCAAGCAAGTATTTTCCCCGCCTTTCCAGGAGGGGGTACTTCGGTGATGTCATCAAGGCTTGTCCCCAGTTCCCCGCTCTCCAGCTTTTCCATTGTCTGTATGATGCCGCCCTGGTGACCTGCACCGATGACAGCGAGTTTCTTCTTGCCTGGTGCAAGATAGATGCTGGTCGCAAGGTAGCGGTCGCGCTCATCGATGAGCACTGCCTTTACCGAAGGGAGTTCCTTGGCCATCTCATCCATCATCTTCTGCATGACGTCGGTCTTCTTCAGCTCCTCAAGATCCTCCTTGGAAATCTCCTCATTGCTGAAGACAGCCGAGATGATGGTGGCGATGAGCTTTGCCTTGTTCCAGAGGTTGGAGAGTCTCCAGGCACGCTTGAAGGTGATCTGGATGTCACGGTCGCACAGGGAGTAGGGGATCTCCCTCTCCTTTGCTATGCGTGCAGCTCCCAGGATCTCTTCACCGGGAGCGCTGTCGGTCTGGTTGCCCATACGCTTCTGGAAAGAGGCAAGGGCCATGTTGGCAACCAACAAAAATCCCTTGCCCTCCTTGAGCACCTTCTTGATGTCCATATTGGACCAGGAACTCGCCTCTTCCTTGTTCTTGAATCTTCCATCATCGAGCTCGAGGCAGATATGGTCGGGCTCTTCGCTGTCGATATACGCAGAAACCTCATCTACACTCTCTTTTGAGACGTGAGCGGTTCCCACAAGAATTATTTGCCGACCATCGTTGAAGGTGAGTCGGTGGAATGTATCACTCAGTTTTTCTGCAATCATGAGAACAACTATACTCAAGAGAGGGCTGAGAAACAAGGGAATTTGACACAGTGCAAGGATTACTATACATTTTCCCAACATGGACACCTTCATATACCTAGGAAAATTGGCCCTTGCCCTGCTTTGTGGCGTTATCTTCTCCCGTTTGTTGGGTAAGAGGCGGCTTGTCAGGACCGCTTCCCTCGGACAGGCTATCCTCGTCTGGCTGTTGCTCTTCTTTATGGGAGTGAACACAGGCAGCATCGAGGGGATCACCAGTGAGTTCGGCACCATCGGGCTCTCTGCCCTGGTCTTGACCATCATCAGTGTATTGGGAACCATCGTCTTCGCTACAGCAGTATCGCTGTTTGTCTCATCTGAAGAGGTCTCCCTAGGTATAGATATAGCTCCCCGCAGGGAGCAGAGCATACTGCGACGCATATGGGACATAGTGAAGGAACCCCTGTTTTTGGTGGGTATTGTGCTTCTGGGTTTGTGCCTGCGGCTGTTGACACCGCTGTTCGGGTGGTATGACAGCTCTTTGGTGAGCTACCTGCTGTATGGGATGCTGTTCTTTGTAGGGATGTCCCTGGTGCAGAAGGGGATCAGCTTCAAGGGAATCCTGTCGGACAAGGCTCTCTTGCTCCTGCCGCTGTTCACCATTGTAGGAAGCTATCTCGGGGCCCTGCTTACCCCACTGGTCACCCCCTATACCATCAAGGAAGGGCTTGGCATGGTAAGCGGCTTTGGCTGGTACTCCCTTTCAGGCATCCTCATCAGTGACCTGGGGTATCCGATATTGGGCTCGGTCTCCTTTTTGGTAAACCTCTTGCGCGAAAGCTTTGCCTTTTTCCTCATCCCCCTGTTGGGCAGGTTGGGCAGACGCTATTTCTATCCTGCCGTCTGTACGGCAGGGGCAACAAGCATGGATGTGACGCTGGTCCTGCTGACCAGCCACTTTGGGACGAAGGTGGTCATTGCCAGCATCTACCATGGGGTGGTGATGAGCCTTGTGGCCCCCCTGCTTATCCCGCTCTTCTTCTAGGGCTTGAAAATAAGCTGCACGATCAGCTCAACGACACTCTCCTTGAGAATGCGAAGATAGATGACCGAAGGACCGTCGTAGAGGATCTCCTCCAGGCGCTTTGCTATGACCTCAGCCTGGGGCTCTATGGGCAGTTGCAAGAATTGGTAGGAACCGGCTTCAATGCTGAAATCCCCCTTGGCATGGGGGTGTACCGTCCCCTTTGCAACGGCGAGGCGCATCTCCTCTCCCGGGGGATCCTGATACCCTCCCTCAAATGGGGTGAGCACACTGGAGATGTGCAGGCATGCCTCACTGCCCACCGGGGCACTGTCCAGATGGGTAAGCAGCATGTCGATGGCCTTTTCTCCCTCCCTGGGAAGGGAGGGAAACGAGATGTATGGAATATCCTGAAGCAAATGGAGTAACATGGGGTGTATCTTTTGCATAGGAGTTACTGTATCAAAATGGAAACAGTCGGTAAAGTGGGG
>CAZTXW010000089.1:0-1311 GCA_964617345.1 uncultured Sphaerochaeta sp.
CTAACCTTGAAGAAAATCATGGAAAGTCTCCATATGGATCCCCTCTACGCCTATAGGCACCTGAATGTGGGGTTTTCCGGAGGGGAGAAAAAGAAGTCTGAGATTCTTCAATTGCTTGCCCTCAACCCCCGCCTGGCTATACTTGATGAGACAGACTCCGGCCTTGATGTGGATGCAGTAAGGATAGTATCGCAGGGGGTCAGACAGTTCCATACCTCCGACAATTCCCTGGTGATCATCACCCACAATACCAAGATATTGGAATCCATCCCTGTTGACAAAGTGCATATCCTTGTCAGAGGCTCTATTGTTGCCTCTGGTAACCACTCCCTTATCAGGACTGTTGAGGAGAGAGGGTTTGCCCCGTTCCTCTCGAAGGGGGAGGTAGGCGATGAAAGCTGAGAAGACAACCTTCGACGAGATGGACCTCTCTCGATATGACTTCATCAACACCGATGAGCCAGCCTTCCGTGTGAAGAGGGGCCTTGATGAGTCTGTGGTGAGGACCATCTCACGCGAGAAGGACGAACCTGCTTGGATGCTCAATCACAGGCTGAAAAGCCTGGAGACCTTTCATCAGGTCCCCCTTCCTGTCTGGGGACCTAACCTGGATGAGCTCAAGCTCGATGAGATCATCACCTACAGTAGGCCGAAGACCGGCATGAACGAGCGTTGGGAGAGTGTCCCCGAGGGCATCAGGGATACGTTTGACCGATTGGGCATCCCTGAAGCGGAAAAGGAGTTCCTAGGTGGGGTAGGGGCCCAGTTTGATTCTGAGGTTGTCTACCACAAGGTCAAGGAGGAGGTTGCCGCACAAGGTGTCGTCTACTGTGATATGGAGACAGCTCTTCGTGATCATGGGGACCTGGTAAAAAAGTACTTCATGAAACTGGTTCCCCCTTCAGACCATACCTTTGCCGCCCTGCATGGCGCACTGTGGTCCGGAGGCTCGTTTGTGCATGTCCCCAAGGGGGTGAAGGTCAGCATTCCCCTGCAGTCCTATTTCAGGCTCAATGCTGAGGGTGCGGGCCAATTCGAACACACCCTGATCATCTTGGAACCCGGTGCAGACCTGCACTTCATCGAAGGGTGCTCGGCCCCCAGGTACTCGGTCATCAACTTGCATGCGGGGTGTGTGGAGCTCTTTGTCGGTGAAGGCTCTCGCTTGAGATACTCCACCGTCGAGAACTGGTCGAAGAACATGATGAACCTCAACACCAAGCGCGCAAGAGTCGAGAGGAATGGTTCCATCGAATGGGTGTCCGGCTCATTCGGCTCGCATATCTCCATGCTCTATCCCTCGAGCCTGCT
>CAZTXW010000089.1:1411-3504 GCA_964617345.1 uncultured Sphaerochaeta sp.
CATGAAGCGAGGATAGGGAGGATCAGCGACAAGGCCATCTTTTACCTGATGAGCCGCGGTCTGAGCGAGGCAGAGGCGAAAGAGCTTATCGTAAGGGGTTTCGCCGAGCCTATTGCGAAAGAACTTCCCATGGAATATGCAGTTGAGATGAACAACCTGATCAAGATGGAGATGGAGGGCAGCATAGGATGAGCAGGACTAAGACAGCCACCCTACAGATGAACACCCTCCCAGTCCCCACATGGAGACACCTGAAGATGAATGGATGCGACGTGCGTTGTTCCTACCAACAGGCGCCATTTCCTCCCTCTTCTGCGATGGTTTCCCTTGAAAAGGAGGGTAGGATCCAACGCATACCTGCCCTCTTACAGAGAGTAGGAGAGAGGCCAAGACAAGAAGACCAGCAAGAGGAACAAGGCGACGGGAATACAAGCCAAAGCTTGACCTCTTTTGTCCTGAGCAACGCTAACTCCGGCTATCGCCTACATTTCAAAGAAGAGGAGAAAAGGGAAGCTCCGGTGATGCTTGACTACCTCTTTGATGAGATCACTCCCACCCTGATCGAAAAGCTGGATGTGGTACTGGAACCGGAGAGCAGTGCTACCCTTATCCGGAGCCTGACCTCTTCCGAAGCAGGAGGGGCCTTCTTTCATGCAGGATCGACACAGGTACGTGTAGGCAGAGAAGCAAGCCTTACCCTCCTGCACATACGGTTTTTCGATGAGGGCTCCACTGACCTTGATGAACTTGATGTCACCCTGGACGAAGGGGCCACATTCACACTGGTGGAAATTGTCATGGGTAGTAGCCAATCGTACATGGATACCCATGTTGTCATGCAAGGGAAGAGGAGCGAGTGTTCCATAGGGTGCATGAACGTAGTGGACAGGAGCGGGCTTGCTGATTTCAATTTCCATGTCGAACACAAGGGAGTTGAGTCCAACTCCTCCCTGCTGGTTCGGGGAGCCCTCTTGGAGAACGCTTCGAAGCTGTTCAGGGGTACCCTTGATTTCCACAAGGGGTGCAAGGGGAGCAAAGGTGGTGAAGATGAGTACAGCGTGCTACTCTCCCCAACGGTGAAGAACCGCTCAGTCCCCCTTATCCTGTGTGGGGAGGAGGATGTTGAGGGAGTGCATGCGGTAAGTTCGGGCAGGCTCGACGGAAATGCCCTCTTCTACCTTAGCAGCCGTGGCCTTGATGAGACGCAAGCCAAAAGAGTGTTGGTGGAGGCACAGATGCAACCTATCCTCGCCATGATTTCTGATGAGCATGTCCTCTCAGAGATCCAGAGACGACTTGCCAGAAGGTTGGATAGCCATGAACAATAACCCCTATAGCAAAGATTTTCCAATCTTCAGGGACAGGAGACTTGTCTATCTGGATAGTGCTGCCACAAGCCAGAAACCCTCGTCGGTCATAGAATCCATGCGTGGGTACTATCAGGATACCAACGCCAATCCCCATCGGGGGCTCTACACCCTCAGTGCAGAAGCCACAAGACTCTATGAGAAGGGAAGGGAATCATTTGCCTCCTTCATCAACGCCGGCGACCCCCGCCAGATTGTCTTTTTACGCAATGCCACCGAGGCTCTGAACCTGTTGGCACTTTGCTATGCTGGTGAGGTCCTCAAGCCAGGAGACGAGGTGGTCATTCCCATAAGCGAACATCATAGCAACCTTGTTCCTTGGCAGAAGAGCTGCAAGAGGACAGGAGCCACCCTGGTCTATCTCTACTGTAACCGGCAAGGGGGTTTTGATGATGTTGAACTGGAAAAGAAGATAACAGCAAAGACAAAAATCGTTTCCTTTGCCCAGGTGGGCAATGTCCTGGGAGTTGCACTTCCTGCCGAGAAGCTCATAGCAAAGGCTCATAGGGTGGGTGCCGTAGCCATTGTCGACTGCACCCAAAGCATCGCCCACATGCGAGTTGATGTACAAGCCCTTGATTGTGATTTTGCCGTGTTCTCTTCCCACAAGATGTTCGGTCCCACAGGGGTAGGCATGTTGTATGGCAAGATGGCATTGCTGAAGAGACTTGCCCCTCTGCTGACCGGAGGGGATATGATCGAGTACGTCACCCAGCAGGAGACGAC
>CAZTXW010000089.1:3604-7947 GCA_964617345.1 uncultured Sphaerochaeta sp.
GTGTGAGAGTTGGTGGATAAGGGGATACCTATGAAAAGGATTACTATGCATTCTTGGATCTGACGCCCCTTTCTTGCAATTCCGCCCGTAAATCTTCATACTACACCTTGAATATGCATACCAACCGAAATACCATTCGAATATCCCTTCTAATCGGCAGTATCCTCCTTGTTGCCCTGCTTGCATCTTGTGCCAAGAAGCAAGCAGAACCCCAGTCAGAATCCTTTTTTATGCTTGGAACCGTTTGCAAGGTGACCATCTATGACAATCCTACTTCCGAAGCCTTCTCTGCAAGCTTTGCTCGCCTGAAGGAGATCGAGGATAAGATGAGCCTGCGAAACCAGAAGAGTGAAGTCTCCCAGATCAACAGACAGGCTGGCAAGAAGGCTGTCATGGTATCAGAAGATACCTTTGCTGTCATCCGGAAAGCCCTTGAGATAGCAAAGCTCAGCAGTGGTGCTTTCGATCCCACAGTAGGGCCTCTGGTACAGGCCTGGGATATTGGCGGAGACAGCCCCCGCAAGCCCCCGCAAGAGGAGATAGATTCCCTCCTACCCCTTATCGGATATGATCGGGTACTCATCGATGAAGCTTCCTCCTCTGTATTCCTCAAGGATGAAGGTATGATTCTCGACCTCGGAGGCATTGCCAAGGGCTATGCAGCTGATGAGGTGGCGAGGATCCTCCGTGAGCATGGGATAGGGCATGCCATCGTCAACTTGGGTGGTAATGTGCTGACCCTTGGGAACAAGACCGATGGTAAGCCCTGGAAGATTGGGGTACAGGACCCAGAAGCCCTTCGTGGTGAATATGTCATGATCCTCTCCCTTGTGGACCAGACCCTGGTCACCTCAGGCCCGTATGAGCGATTCCTTGAACTCGATGGTGAGGTCTACCACCACATCCTCAATACAAAGACTGGCTACCCCGTCAAGAGTGACTACACCAGTGTCAGTATCATCACTAGGAACTCCCTTCTTGCTGACGCTCTCTCCACCTCCCTCTATGCCCTTGGCTATGAGGATGGGATGGCTCTGATAAATACCCTTGAGGATGTTGAAGCCATTTTCATGACCAAGGAAAAGAAGATTCTTCTTTCAGAAGGATTGAAACGAGGCACCCTCACTTTTTCTGTAACTGATCCTACCTATTCTGTGCTCTAGCAGATCATCTGATACGCTTTTTCCTCGGTGTGTATTCTTGGATGCAATAAGGATAATTGTCATGCAATCAGCTATATAAAATATCTTTAAGACTACAATATTCTATTCAAAGTGTTGCACTTTGTTGCAAGGTGTTGCATTTTTCTCTGGAGTATGTATATGATTGGATACTGTTTCGAAGGGTTAATTCCCTTGATGCAACGATTGCTTCTACAACCAAAGAGGAATATGCTTGCAGTAGCGAGTGATGAAACGCTACGTTTCCCTTAGCGTTATTACGGGATACCTAAGATTTTTGAAATACTATTCCAATAATCCAAAGTTTTTTTAGAATATTAATCATATGAGCAATAACCTCTTGAAAAATTCATGAATAAAGTAGATTATAGAGTAAAAAGTAAAGATTCGATCAATTGTAATATATGGAGGATAGAATGTCAGATACCCCACTTGGAATCTCGTGGATTATGAAGGACCATAAGGTCAAGAATGTAGAGCTAGCAACCAAACTCTTTTCAATGAAGGACGCAATGACAGCTCGTCGCTTTCACAAGCAGATCCCAGGCTACAGGATGAGTTCGCTCCAGGGGCTCCCCAACCTGGCCTCAATGTTTGGGGTAGGCGGCATCTGGGTCAAGGACGAGTCGAGTCGCCTGCAGCTTAATAGCTTCAAGGTACTTGGAGGTTCTTTTGCCCTGTACCGGTATTTGCAGAAGCAGCTTGGCATCCTTGGTGAGGACACTCCCTTTTCCTACCTCGCTTCCGATGAGGTGAAGGCGAAGGTCGGCGACCTTGTCTTTGCAAGTGCAACCGATGGAAACCATGGTCGTGGTATCGCATGGGCTGCAAAGAAGCTTGGTTTCAGGTGTGTCATCTATGTACATTCCGAGACCAGTACCAGACGAATTGATGCTATCAAGAGCAATGGAGCAAAGGTTGTCATCGTTGATGGGAACTATGATGATGCAGTACGTCAGGTGGCTATCGATGCAAAGACCAACGGCTGGACCATCATCAGTGACACCAGCTGGGACAACTACACCGAGATTCCTACCTGGATCATGCAGGGGTACCTGACACTGCTTACCGAGGCCCAGGAGCAGTTCAGTGGGGTTGGCCTTGTCAAGCCCACCCATGTATTCATCCAGGCAGGAGTCGGGGCACTGGCAGCATCTGTGATAGGCTTCTATCATGCCCTTTTTGGCCAGGATGCTCCAAAATGCATTGTGGTTGAACCAGACCAGGCTGACTGCCTCTATCAGAGTGCCCTTGCCGGAGACGGTAAGCCTCACTCGGTGAAAGGTGACCTTGATACCATCATGGCAGGCCTCTCCTGTGGAGACCCTTCTCCCATCGCTTGGGAAATTCTCAATGAGAATGCCGATTGCTTCATGAAGGTACCAGACTTTATCGCAGCAAAGGGCATGCGCGTGTATGCAACCCCCCTCAACGGCGATCCGTTCGTCCTCAGTGGCGAAAGTGGGGCAGTGACACTCGGGGCCTTTGCCTCCATCATGCAGTATTCTGAACTTGAGGATTTGAGAAAGGCGTTGGACCTGAATGAGGACAGCCAGGTGATGTTTGTCAACAGCGAAGGAAATACCGACCCTATCCACTTCCGCCAGATCATCTGGGAGGGTGCCAACCCTGTTCCCAAGCAGTACTGGATCACTCGCTAGAGACGAGATCCACAACTCAATCAATGATACACCAAAGGCAAGCCGTTGCAGATTGCAGCGGCTTCACTCTTGCTTCTTCATCTTGGATAGTTTCCACCCTATTGGCATGTACCCTGCAATGTGCATTTGCGGTAATGGCTTGAAATAGGATAAGCACTATTGTCTCCATGGTGAAACAAAGGAATAAGGTGCCCTGCAAGCAGAGCACCTTAGTAAGGAAGGAGACGGATTTGGAATGGTTTTTCACCCTAGAAGCTGTAGAGTACTCCTACAGTGCTGGTGAAAATACCAGCCAGGGGATACAAGGGATTGAAATCAACACCAGTGGAGGTACTACCATCATCGAACAACACACCTATGAGCATGACAGGCACATGGATGTTGACGAACAGGGCATAGTTCTTGTCAGGAACCCAATATTCACCCTTCAGCACAGGTCCTACAAACCCTCCGGCAATAGGGCCAAAGTCAGTGAGGAAAATACCTCCAAGTCCTACCTTGAGGTCAAAGGCATCGCTTAATGCAAAGGCAGTTGATACATCAAGGGTCAGCGTCGCTATTGGGGGAAATGCTTCTGAGGAAGAAGCATCTGCAACGGATGCAATGTAGGAGTACCCTAGGGGGTAGTTGATACCTGCATTCAGGTAAACAGGTCCAAGGCCAATATCAAAGAGTACCCCTGTTGCGGCAAAGCCCGTTTGGAATCCAAATGCCATGTTGTTTTCCCGTGCAGTGAGGGGAAAGATTCCCAGAATCAGAACCAAGCTAACAATTAGTATAGTGATTTTTTCTTTTTTCATGGCTTACCTTCCTTTGGAGGTAGTGGTGAGTTTCATTCACCCTGGTATTTGTACAACACAAAAAGAGGAAAAAAGTGACAAAAATTAGAAAATGTCTAAATTTCTATGTAGTTCTATCTTAGTAGTAGGAAATTTAGTGCATCGCCTGCAGAGTTTCAAGGTAAGGACCCTCCCCATAATTGAGAATACTAACTATTTCTCTCGTAAGGGCTACACCCTTGTGTGCAGATACCCCCGATCAGAGCTTGGTGGTTTTTTTACCGATAGGTTGTTTTTGCCGTGGGGGAAGCTATCAAGATTGTGAGGCTGGGTATATAGTGGAATCGTACCGAGAACCAGTGTATGGACTCTCTGGGCCCATACTCAGGTTGCAAACCCGTCATGACTTCACTGTTTTGGGCTTGGGGTGGGTACAGCCACGAAAGGATTCGATGCGCCTGAGCGTTTTTCATTCCAAGTGGTTTCTTGTACGTTGCCGTGTCATCAGCTCATTGAAGCTGACGAGGGGGAAGGGTGTATATGGGTATCTATGCATATAGTGTCGTAGGGATGGAGGGGGAGAGCATCCCCCTTTCCACCTACAGGAATATGGTCGTTCTCATCGTCAACACAGCAACCCGTTGTGGTTTTACCCCACAGTATGAAGCGTTGGAAGCTCTGTACGAGCAGTACGGGCGCTCTGGCTTCACGGTACTGGACTT
>CAZTXW010000090.1:0-7783 GCA_964617345.1 uncultured Sphaerochaeta sp.
TTATTGCAAAGGATTCTTGGCGACAGCCTGGCATAAACGCATCAAAACAGTGACATCACCTGGCAGATGCGTTTGTACTTCCTCAGCCTTTACAATCTTGGGGTTTTTATCCATAGTGGATTGGGTCTGCTCACCCTCATTTGGGCATTCGAGCAGCATGCGTGAAAAACCACACACGAGGGTTTCCCTATGTTCACAAAGAGCAAGAAACGTACCAGGGCAATCAGAATCATAGTGATCGGACTTGGTAGTGCAGCCATACTATTCATAGTGGTATCGCTCATCACTACGAAGATCGTATATGACAACCAATTCCCACGCTATGACAGACCGGATGAAACCGTTACAGCCCAGCTGAGGTACAGCGATATCGAAAGCGACTATCCACGTATCCCTGTGACATTCACATCGGAAAAGAATACCTTGCAAGGCTATATCTACGGTGGGGACAACACCAGGGGCCTTATGGTAGTTGCTCATGGGCTAGGTGGAGGGGCTGACAGCTACCTTCCTCACATACAACACTTTGTAGACAATGATTTGCGAGTGTTCGCCTATGATTGTACCGGAAGCTATGCTAGTGGGGGAACAAGCACCAAAGGGTTTCCTCAGTCAGTAGTGGACCTGAATGCATGTCTGACCTTCATAGCTGGACAGCCTGAACTTTCCGATTTGCCCCTGGTGCTTTTTGGACATAGTTGGGGAGGCTATGCCGTAGTGAACGTGCTCAACTATCCCCACGACGTCCAGGGTGTGATCAGCATCTCCGCAGTGAATAATGCTGTGGACATACTTGTGGAACAGGGGAAAGAGCTGATGGGTGGTTTCATCCATACCCAGTACCCATTCCTATGGTTGTACCAACGATTGCTGTTTGGAGAGGTTGCATCGTTCGATGCTGTTTCCGCCATCAATGCAACCGACATCCCCATTTTGATCATCCATGGAGAGGCGGATGAGATGGTTAGCTACGAGGGAAGCGCACTTATCGCCAGCAGAAATGCAATCGAGAATCCCAATGTCAGGTATGTGAAGGCCAGTACGCCTGGGCGAAACGGTCATGACAACCTCTTTCGCACCGATACAGCCATTGCCTACATCAAGGACGTCAATGCAGCCTACCGTGTGCTTTACGACAGCTACGAGGGCCACATCCCCTATGCAGTAAAGAAGAGATTTTACGATGGCATAGACCGAATTATGTTGCAGGAATTGGATACAGGTCTCATGCAGGTGATTGATGCATTCGTCGACGCTGTAGTACGACGCTGATCACTGCTCTTGTAGTACGACACGCTTCTGCTGGGATTAGGAGGGAACTTGGCAGGGCAGGGGCTCACCACAAGCAGGTAGCGATTCGTTTCCCCTGTACTGAGGAGCATTCTGATTGTACCGTATATTTTCCTGACGCATAGGAAGCAGGGATGGTCCGCTCTCTCCGAGAGTGTTGGCCTTCCTTGGTACCCGGAAAAACTTCAGAATTTGCAGGTTATCCAAAATATATCCCTAATTATAGTGATTCCCCTCGCTTTTTTTGGTATCATGGGAATATATGAAAGATGTTGTAGAGTTGCAGGTGGTCCATGAGGATCCCTCTTTTCTTGTTGTGGACAAGCAGGCCCTCTTGCCGACGGTCCCTTTGAAGGATGATCCGAAAGAGAAGCAGACCCTGCTCTCCCTCATAAGTGAACACTATCCCGAGGTCCTTGAGATATCGGGGAAAAACACCTGGGAAGGGGGAGTGCTTCATCGCCTTGATACTGCAACCAGTGGCCTGGTTGTGGTTGCCAGGACAAAAGAGGCCTACACCTTTTTGCGCACCATCCAGAAAGCCGACCTATTTTGGAAGGAGTATAGGGCGAGGAGCTCCTCGTACAAACCCGATCCCATAGCAGGCTTCCCGTCATATCCGTATGAGGACCCCTACACAAGCAAGGGCAAGGAGGTCTTCATTGGAAGCCTCTTTCGCAGGTACGGGCAGCACCATAGGGAGGTTCGCCCTGTCCTTGCCTCGAGTCCCAAGCACCTTTTGGACAAGACGACCGGAACCTGGTACCTGACCAAGGTGTGCTATGCTGGGAGTCTGGACAATGGGGTCAGGCAGTTTACCTGCAGGCTCTCTTCGGGCTTCCACCACCAGGTGCGTTCCCACCTGGCCTGGAGTGGCTGGCCTCTCGACGGCGATCCGTTCTATCATGGCAAAGAGCAGCCTGAACTTGGCCTGCGTTGTGTGGCAGTGCAGCTTCTGCACCCGGTTACCCAGGAGCAGATTGAGATCAGGGTTGATCCGTAACATATACTGAGGAAAGGAGTAGATATCTATGGCAGATCAGAGAGAAAGGAAGCTTGCCAAGCTTCTGGTTGAGTATTCGGTAGCGCTACAGAAAGGGGAGTCCTGCTTGATCAATGCAGTCGATGTCCCGACCTCCATGACGGAGGCGCTTATTGCAGCAGTCTATGAGGCAGGGGCATTCCCCCTGGTGAATGTCTGGAACCAGAGGCTGGAAAGGGCCATGGTGCAGGGAGCAAGTGAAGCATCCCTGGAAAAGTGGGCTGACGTCGATACCTATCGCATGAAACAGGTGGACGCATTCATCGGCATCCGCGGCATAGCGAACGTTCGGGAACTCTCATCCATACCCGAGAAATCCAATCTCCACAGCAAGCTGTACAATACCCCTGTGCATATGAAGACCCGTCTTCCCCATACACGGTGGGTAGTGTTGCGCTATCCTACCGAGGTCATGGCAATGCAGGCGAACAAGGGAACCCTCGAATTCGAGGATTTCTTCTATCAGGTCTGCACAGAGGTAGACTACCAGAAGATGGCCGAGGCTATGGATGAGGCAAAGAAGTACCTGGACACCGTGGACAAGGTCCACATCAGTGCCCCGGGAACCGACCTGCATTTTTCCATCAAGGATATGGGCTTCATCCCCTGTGCGGGCAAGATGAACATCCCCGACGGTGAGATATACTCCTGCCCTGTCAGGGATTCTGTCAATGGGACCATAACGTACAACTGTGACAGTACCTTTCATGGCCATCAGTTCAAGGATGTCCGCTTTGTCTTCAAGGATGGCAAGATTGTCGAGGCCTACAGTGATGACAATGCCCTGATCAACGAGATCCTCGATGTGGATGAAGGGGCCCGCTACATTGGTGAGTTTGCCCTAGGATGCAACCCTGGGGTACTCCATCCTATGGACAACACCCTCTTTGATGAGAAGATAGCTGGTTCCATACACTTCACCCCGGGCAATGCCTATGAGGATTGTGACAATGGCAACCGCTCCTCAGTGCACTGGGATCTGGTGCAGATCCAGCGCCCGGAGTATGGTGGGGGAGAGATCTACTTTGATGGGGTCCTGGTAAGAAAGGACGGGGTGTTCCTCCATCCTGCACTCAAGGCTCTGAACTTCGAAAAGTAGGCTATACTGGTTGCCAAACAGCGACCGGTTCGTGTAACCAGGTACAAAAGAAGGCGATGGGGAATATCCTCACCGCTTCTTTTGTCCCTGTTGCTTGTCTTCTTTCCTGGTAGCATTGCCCGAATCAATCGGTTTGGGCTCTCTCCCTGATGAAGGAAGTACACCTGCCCTTGTAGGGCGGATGCGAGTGAGCAAAACCCTACCTCTCCATGTTGAAGGTGATGGTCCTGTTGTTCCAGATGATGACCCTGCTCTCCAGGTGTGCCTGCACCGCCCGTGAGAGGACCCTGCGCTCGACATCCTTGCCCACATCCCGAAGTCCATCGGGGGAGAGCTCATGGTTTACCCTCACCACGTCCTGTTCGATGATGGGGCCCTGGTCGAGGTCCTCACTGGCATAGTGGGCTGTTGCCCCGATCATCTTCACCCCACGCTCATATGCCCTGCGGTAGGGATTTGCCCCCTGGAACGCAGGAAGGAATCCGTGGTGGATGTTTATGATCTTGCCCTGCCAGATATGGGTGAATTCTGGTGAGAGTATCTGCATATACCTTGCAAGGACAACCAGGTCGATGTCGAAGCGCTCAAGCAGCGTGAGAACCTTCCCCTCCTGGATATGCTTCGTCTCTTTTGTTATCGGCAGATAATAGAAGGGAATCCTGAACTGGTTGGCAACAATCTCGAGGTCGGGGTGGTTGCTGATGATCAGGGATATCTCACACTTCAGTTCGCCTTCGTCCTTACGGGTTATCAGGTCATAGAGGCAGTGGCTGGTCTTGCTTACCATGATGGCAACACGAGCGAGATAGTCACTGTAGTGGCACTGCCAGGATAGGTGATACTCTGATGCGAAGAGGGCGAACGTCTCTTCCAGTTCCTTGCGTGTGGTATTCAGGTCCTGCATATCCAGTTCGATACGCATGAAGTAACGCCCTTCTATATTGTCGGTGTGCTGCTGACAATGCAGGATGTTATATCCTTTGGTATAGAACCAGTTGGTGGTTGCTGCCAGGATTCCCTTACGGTCCTCGCACTGGATGAGGAAAATGATCTTCTTTTTCTTTGCCATGGTTGAGCCTTTCTTAGAATGGGGTTATTTCGGCGCTCTCTTTCTCGTCTCCCAACACGATCTCAA
Organism: uncultured Sphaerochaeta sp.; assembly: GCA_964617345.1. Lineage (GTDB taxonomy): Bacteria > Spirochaetota > Spirochaetia > Sphaerochaetales > Sphaerochaetaceae > Sphaerochaeta. The sequence goes on from CAZTXW010000090.1 coordinate 4,567, forward strand.
CGCGGCTTTTTGCCTCTGAGAGTGTTTTCTCCAACTTCTTGGAAAGGAGCATCCCCTCTTCGAACAAGGCAAGGCTCTCCTCAAGGCTTGTATCCGAAGCGTTCAGCTTCTGGGCAATCTCCTCGATCCTGGATACATCTGTTTCAAAACTCATGCATTACTCCTCTATGAGCGCCTTTCGGCTTCCGTCGATGAATGTCAGTTTGATATGGTCTCCAACCTTGGCTTCTTCTCGATTGTGGAGGGATTTTCCCTGTGAATCGAAGACGAGTGTGTAGCCTCGCGCCAGTATAGCAAGGGGAGAGAGGGCTTGCAACTCTCTGGTTGCAAGAAGCACCCTCTGATTTCTTTTCTCAAGGGTGTCCCGATAAGCCTGGACCATGTTGTGACTCGCATTGGCCAAGAGGTATTCACGCTTTTCAAGGAGGTGGGTCATACTCCTTTGCATCGCATCGGTACCGGGGATGCGGCTCTCAAGCAGTTGCAGACGGTGGCTCATCACCTTGTGCATGGCAAGGGTGAGCCCTTCGATCTTCTGGCGCAGATCCAGGATACCCTGGCTTACCAACTCGGCTGCAGCTGAGGGGGTGGGGGCACGAAGATCTGCGACAAAGTCAGAGAGGGCCCAGTCTATCTCATGGCCCACAGCGCTGATGACAGGTATCTCAGATTCGTAGATTGCCTGGATGACCGCATCCTCACTGAAGGGCAGCAGGTCCTCCAGGGATCCTCCCCCGCGTCCGACGATGAGCACATCACACAGAAGCAGGAGGTTGGCCTGCCTGATCCTGTTGGCAATGGTCTCTGCTGCACTCTTTCCCTGCACCGTTGCAGGAAGGATGAGGATATCCAGGGAAGGGGCACGTCGGGAGAGGATTTGCAGGATGTCCTGCAAGGCTGCTCCTGTTGCACTGGTGACCACACCGACGCGCTTGGGCTTGACTGGGATTTTCCTTTTGCGGTCAGGGGCAAAATAGCCCAAGGCATCATACTCGCGCTTGCGTTTCTCCAGCATGGCAAGTATGTCGCCGCTTCCACTCTTTTCCATGGTATCGCACTTAATCTGGTAGGTGCCCCTCGCTGCATAGACATCCAGCGATCCTGTCACCACCACCTTGTCCCCTTCCTGGGGCTTGAAGGGGACCCTCCATGTACTGCTCTTGAACATGATGGCAGAAAGGGATGATGTGCTGTCCTTGAGGGTAAAGAACCAGTGCCCGCTGGATGCAGGGCGGAAGTTTGATATTTCACCTGTCACGCGCAGCCCATAGAAGCCCTCTTCAAGGGTTCTCTTGATGAGGGTGGTGAGCTCCGTTACAGAGAGTTCGGTCTGTAGCAACAGCGAGTCGTCACGCATCATCTTGCTCGCTCTTGGCTTTCTGCTTTTTCAGGCTGCGCAGCTGGCTGAAGATTCCGGCGACTGAGAGGATCGCAACCCAAAGCAGGAAGATCCAGAAATCCAGATACCAGAACCTTGCAAGAAGATAGCTGACAAGCAGTGCTCCTCCCAGGGAGTTCTCAAAGGCCATGTAGGTGGCAAAGTCACGCAGGCAGAAGATGAGGATGAGGATCAGCAGGATAGACGTCACCACAAGGTTAAGGGTAAGGGGTAAAAATCCCAGGAGAAGCAGGAAGATAAACAGGGCCATGCTGAGGGCGGTAAAGAGAGCTACGACCTTCTCTGCGAATGCGCCTGATTTCCTGGAAAGGGCGAACAGTAACAGGCCCCCGAGGGCAATGCTTGCCAATGCTACGATGCTGAAGGGGTAGTGCTCCCTGCTGATGAGCATGTCCAGCAGTGCCTGGATGGAGTTTCTTGCTTGCAGGGCAACTATGAGCGAATCCTTCTGCATGAGCAGAAAGACCAGAGCAAGGCTGACGATGGCTCCTGAGAGCACGCTACGTAGGGGGATGAGGTATTTTTTAGCTACGTTGCCGTAGAAACAGAGGAAGAATCCTGCGAGCAGCCCCACTATCATGACAGGGGCCCCCAGTGTGGGTAAGTCGGTGGGCATATGACAATTCCTTTATAGAGGAGAAAAAAAAAGAGACAGCTATAGGTGCTGCCTCTTAACCCAAAGTGGTTCCTTTACTCCTGGAAGATAGCTGCTGTTGGGCAGACATCAGCACAAGCGCCGCAATCAATGCAGAGATCTGCATCAATTACATAGATGTCGCCTTCGGAGATAGCGTCCGTTGGGCACTCTGGTAAACAAGTTCCGCATGCTACGCACGCGTCAGTGATTTTGTAAGCCATACTCTTGACTCCTTAATACGTTTTCGTTGCCTCTGACTATATACTCACTATCCTATCAAGTCAAGAAAGAAGAAATAGTCGTACTTTCAGTCTTGAAATGACCCTTACAGACTGGGGAAAATCGTGATACTAGAAAAAAGCAGGATAGAACACGAGCGAAATACCATAACAATAAAGAGGTGCCCACATGGTTCAGAATAGAAACGGGGAACACTGTTTTCCCTTTAGTATATCACGGAAAAACAGAGCGAGATAGGTTTGTACAATGATGGTCTAAACCTTTTTATTATAGGGAAATATTTGACAGGATACACTTTGTGGGGTATCATATATCCACTGGCGAAGTCAGAAAGGAGTGTCATCCTTTCTAGTAGCCTAGGGCCCTCTCTGGTGGAGGGCCTTATCTATGGACCTCAGAGGCTATCTGTGTGACCGTGCATACCCGGAATTGTACTGATCCCCAAGGCAAGAGGTGCATAACACCCCAGTACGGAAGCTACCATCGGAGAAGGTGAATGCTCCTTACCCCCTGTGCAAGCGTGACGGAAATGTTCTCATCCTCAACAATACTAGGTATGACAGGAGGGTTCATTGCATCTGGCATTTCCTTGTGGAGTGGCCAACCATTGTTTGCATGGGAGTTTTCGGAATACTAGGATTGTTGATCTGGATCGGCCTGAGTTTTTTGGTTGCCAATGCAGCTCGAAACCGCAACAGGTCATATGCAGGGGCCCTCATCCTTTCCTTTCTCACCTCTTTTTTGATAGCGGGGTTGATTGTTATCCTTATGGGCTACAAACGGGACTGAGCATACAGATTGGAGATACCTTTGGATGTATTTCCGGCACCCTATCTGAGAAAACCTGAGATTCCTTGCTGAAAGTAGGCATACAATACTGGTAGATAGGGAGGAGTTCGCTTTGGGGAAAGGCCCCGAAGTATGATTCCAATCGGGAGCTT
>CAZTXW010000091.1:0-2934 GCA_964617345.1 uncultured Sphaerochaeta sp.
CAAGGACATCGAAGCAATGGAGTCGCACCTCAGGGCGAGCATCGCATCCCTATCAGGGCAGTCGATCAGCATAGAGGAGGCATTCCTGGTTGCAATCCGTAGGCTTGGGGACATTGGAGTTATCGGCACTGAGTTTGAAAAGCCCTCCACCGAAGAGCTCTGGCTCCCCCTTTTCACCCCCATACAAACCCCTATTTCACAGAAGATACAAAGTAAGGAGCTCTTCGTAATCATAGCCCTTGTCCTGCTTGGGGGGATATTGAGCAAAATACCCGCACTCTTTGGGTATGGGGACTTTGGTACCCACGACATCCTCTATCTGAAGAATGCATCCCTGTTTGCCTTCACCCCGGTTGCCCTCTATCTTCTCTACAAACGGGGCTTACCGCTTCAGAACACCACACTAGCCTTGGCATACTTCCCCCTCGCAGCCCTACTGGTCAACCTCTATCCCTATCAGGAGCCATACCATACTGCCATGTTGAGTATCATCCACCTGCCGATTCTCTCCCTCCTTGTCCTGCTACCCCTCTATGGAGGCTCTGAATGGAAAACACCTGATACCCGACTCAATTTCATCCGCTTCATCGGTGAGGCTTTCATCTATGTACTGCTCATAGGGATGGGAGGATTGGTCCTCATCTTCCTAACCATGGGGACGTTTGACCTCATCAAGATCGATGCCTCACCCTTTGTCCTATACTGGATGGGGCCTTTTGGCCTGTTCGGGCTGTTCACTGTAGCGGCCTATCTGGTTACTCAGAAGAAAAGCATCATCGAAGGCATCTCCCCTGTCCTAGCCAGGATCTTTACCCCTCTGTTTACCCTCGTTCTTGTCAGCCTCATCATTGCCTTCCTCACCTCCCCAAACCAAGCCTCTGAGAATAGGTCCATGCTCATCTGGTTTGATGTGATCCTTGCCTGTGTCCTTGCCCTAGCCCTCTATTCCATGAGTGCATCGGAACGCAAGAGGGCAAATGCCAGGGTCCCCTTCTGGGACTTCTTGACGCTCACCCTCATCGTCTGTGCAATACTGGTAGATCTCATTGCCCTTTGGGGAATCCTTACTCGCTTGCAAGCCTTTGGCTTCTCGGCTAACAGGACTGCGGCCTTGGGTGAAAACATCTTGTTGCTCAGCAACCTTGTGATCCTTGCTATCGGATACAGCAGGTATGTGGCAAAGAAACATCCCTTCCAAAGGATTGTGGAGCTGCAGATGCGCCTCTTGCCTCTGTATGGGATCTGGGCAGCTGTTGTGGTGGTCATATTCCCTCTGGTGTTTGCCTTCAGATAGGGATATCGGACTTTCCTAGCAAACAAGCAATATTTCATTTGGGAATGTGCAGCATTACATGGTACCTTTAGCAGAAAACAGGAGCCTCGGTGATCACAATGGAGCAGAATATGTTTACTGAGAATGAGGGCATCTGGCTAAAAGGGAATCTGCACGGCCATTCCACCGTCTCTGACGGGGAGCTTCCACCCCAGGAGGTCTTTGAGGGGTACCTGAAGCGGGGTTACGACTTCTTCTCGCTCACTGACCACAACATCTATACAAAGTATGAGTGCGAAGGCCTCATCCTCATTCCGGGCTTTGAACTGACCTGCTATGTCATGAACAAGCGTGTGCATCTGAATTTCCTGCAGAAGGGAGAGAAAAGCTTGTATGAACACGGGCAGGGGTTCCTGGTCGAGACACATGAGCAGACCATGGCCTTTATCGAGCATGCGAAGGATGACTATCTGATCATGCTCAACCACCCCGACTGGTCTCTGCTGCAGTACCGTGATGTGGAGGCAATGGACTGCTTATTTGGTATGGAGGTCTTCAACTATGGCAGCGAGTGGCAAGATCGTGTAGGGGAGAGCTCCCACTTCTGGGATGCGGCCCTGATGGATGGCAAACGCTGGTGGGGCGTAGCTACCGATGACAACCATAATGAGTATGCAACATCTTCTGGTTGGCCATTTGATCATGTTGAGAGTGACAGTTTTGGGGGATGGGTTATGGTCAAGGCAAAAAACAGAACAGCAGAGGCAATAACAGAAGCTCTTGAAAAAGGATCTTTCTACTCCACCAGCGGACCTGAGATATATGACTTCTCCGTGCAGGATGGAGTCGCTCATGTCGCCTGTTCCCCAGTGAGCAGGATTATCTTCAAGGGAGAAAGGCGAAATTATGTAAGACGAATCGGCTCAAGCCTGACTGAGTTCACTGCTGCTCTGCGAGGGAACAAGGAGTATGTGCGGGTGGAGTGCATTGATGCTCAGGGGAAGGTCGCATATAGCAATCCTATCTACTTGCGAACAAACCCAAAGAGCTAAAACAAGAATGGACTCTATATCCCTGACTTGAAGTCCTTCTTCGTTGCAAAAAGCTCTTGAATTCCTCCTATGGAGCCAAACAGTCCTGTAACGTCAGTGGTGGAGTAAAGACACCTTATCGTTTCCATGACTACTTGCATGGAGAGTAAAAAGCCTGAATGTAGGAAAAATATGTAGATGCTTTGTTCTTCTCCTACAGGTTCACAAGAGTCATGTTTCTGATAAATCGTTTGTCTCTGCATGAAAGAACCTCTCAGACACCTGCCGAGAGGTTTCCTTAGGTATATCCTTCTCTTGGGGATGCATCAGAAAGTCACGTTCCATGAGAATCCAGCCCATTGGCATCCGTAAAGGTATGATGGCACCAAACCAGGTATGCTACACAATCGTTTGCTGAAAGAGAGAATGAAAGGTCAGCAAGGACAGACATGGCTATGTGAAGGCCCTCAAGCTCCTGGAGATCACCTCTGCATTGTCTCTCATACTTCTGTTCACACACCTTAATGCCACTATCATGGACAACAGCTGAAGCTTCGAGTGTCAGAAGGGTGTTGTCATCAAGGCCTTCCAACAAACCATCGCTCTTGCGTACCCATGCACCTTTACCAA
>CAZTXW010000091.1:3034-7723 GCA_964617345.1 uncultured Sphaerochaeta sp.
CTTTACCAATAAATTGACATCTGCCTAGACTTTTACCCCCTTAAGAAACTCCTTGGTTACACTTGCCATTTCTCTATCTCGTTTGTAGCTATCCGCTCTTCGGTGCCAGAGACTTTTCATATCAAAGTAGCACAGTTCAAACCTTAGATTTTACAAGAATTTTTCCATTTTGATGCTAAACCATCAATATGTTCAAAAAGGTCAGGTTTTATCGTTGCCCACATAGGATCGAGGATGAAATCTATCCCTTCCCCTCTTGCCTGTTTTGCTGCTGGAACAAAATCACTATCCCCAGAAATAAGGATTATCTGATCTGCTTGGTGTTTGAATGCAATTGAAGAGATATCCAATCCAATCTTCATATCAACACCTTTCTGTTCTACAGAAAGCACAAAATCAGTGTCAGTCAATTGAGATGCTATATTTTGGCATTTGGTAGGTCTGCCCAAATTTTCCTTGTTAGCTCTGGCTTTACGTTATATGCCGCAGTAATGTCTGACAATTTGCCAAATCATAATGCAACCTTTCTTTTTTTCTTCAGTTCTTCAAAAAACTCTAATGACCATGCGTAGGTACCAGTCTTCTTTAAGCTACTATTTTTCTTAAAATATGGATGAAACACAGATTTTTCATAGGGAAGACAATCATGGTAGAAGATTCGATATAAGTCTCTTTTTGCTTTCCATCGGTATCTTTCAAATGATCTTTGCAATATGCAATCAACTCCAGTGATCTGTCTATTGCAGTTTTGTCACCCCAGAGGTGTTTAGCTCGTTTACGATAGAATCCTCCATCGATAAGAATGGCAGTCTTTGACATGTCTCTACAACTTGACAATTTCAAATTAATACAGAAGTACTTATATCAAATTATACCCTAAAAAAGACAGTGGGAACCGGATAATTGGAATATATTCACCTGTAACAAAAGTAATCCCTAGCTGTTGACGTTTCCCATATGGTGGGAGGTTCTTGGCTAGGGACTGTTTAGACACTATGCAATGAGAATCACATACCGTACTTATATACTAGGGGTATTCGTAGAATCGTCAACCTTTTTAGTACGGACAGAACAAAAATTATAAGGGAGTACAATGCAGAATGTTTTGTGAAATCATTTTCTCAATCTAAAAATCAACGTACCCCTATTGACCTTTATACTATCGAAAGAGAAACGCCAACACTCCACCATCCCAGCTTGACTAGAAGGTGGTCACTATTCTATACTTTGAACATTCAAAGTAAGGGGTATTCATATGAAACGATATATTCTCATGGCACTCGCATTAGCAACACTCCTTCTGGGTTGCCAGAAGGTTGAAAATACAGAGCGTTCCTCATTCTCATCAGAAGCCAAGATGTCGGTAGTCGCCACCATCGGCATGATCGGGGACGTAGCGGCAAACATCGGAGGCGAACGCGTAGAGGTCTACTCCATGATGGGAGCAGGAGTTGATCCCCACCTCTACAAGGCAAAGGCAGGGGACCTGACCCGGCTCAACAAAGCTGACCTGATCCTCTATAACGGCATCCATCTGGAGGCCAAGATGGGTGATGTCCTGGAGAAACTTTCACAGACCCGAAACATCAAGGCGATCGAGGATGGGATCCCGGAAGACATCCTGATCATAACAGACCAGGCTCATGACCCCCACATCTGGTTTGATGTCAGCAACTGGATGCTTGCTTCCTCCGTGATCCTAGAGGCTCTGGTCAACACCGACCCCAGTGGGGAGAACTACTACCGTGAAAGGCACGCCTCCTACCTGGAAAAACTGGAGGAACTCGATGCATACACGAAAGAGAAGGCCATGACCATCCCCAAGGAAAGGCGCATCCTCATTACAGCACATGATGCCTTCAACTACTTCGGACGTGCATATGGCTTTGAGGTAAAGGGGTTGCAAGGCATCAGCACTGTCGATGAGGCAGGAACCTCTGATGTCCGCTCCCTCGCTGATTTCATCACGGAAAACCAGATCCGTTCCCTGTTTGTTGAAACCTCAGTCTCCCCAAAAAGCATCAAGGCTTTACAGGCTGCTGTCAAATCCCGGGGCTGGGATGTCCAGATCGGAGGGGAGCTCTTCAGCGATGCCATGGGAAATGCCGGAACATTTGAAGGGACCTACATTGGTATGGTTACCCATAACATAGACACCATTGTCGCAGGCCTATCCTTGGAGGAGAACTAATGAACAAAGAACTAGCAATTGATGCAGAAGACATCACCATCGCCTATCATGAGAAGCCTGTGATCTGGGACGTAGACTTCCAAGTCCCCCCAGGAATCATGATGGCCATTGTGGGACCCAATGGGGCAGGGAAATCAACCCTGCTCAAGGGTATCCTCGGCTTGATCAAGCTGACTGCCGGGAAGGTGAGCATCTTTGGGGAGACCTATGAAAAACAGAGAAAACTCGTTGGCTATGTCCCCCAGAGGAGTGCAGTGGACTGGGATTTCCCGACGACAGTCCTCGATGTGGTGCTCATGGGCACCTACGGAAGACTGGGATGGATAAGAAGGCCTGGCAAGCATGAGATATACCAAGCTACCGAAGCCTTGGAAAAAGTCGGCATGAGAGACTACTCTGACCGACAGATCAGCCAACTCTCCGGCGGTCAGCAGCAGAGGGTATTCCTGGCGAGAGCCCTTACCCAGGATGCAGAGATATTCCTTATGGATGAACCTTTCCAAGGTGTTGATGCCGCCACAGAACGAACGATCATTGCAATCCTGAAAGAGCTCAAGCATGCAGGAAAAACCGTTGTGGCTGTGCACCATGACCTCCAGACGGTAACCGAGTATTTCGATTGGGTCACCCTACTCAACGTCAGGAGGATTGCAGGTGGCCCTGTCAAGGAAATATTCACCAATGAGAATCTCCGAAAGACCTATGGAGGAAAACTCTCGTTCCTGGAAGAAAAGGAAGAACTGACTCCAGAAGAGAGCTCACCGGCCAAAGGAGCACACCTATGATGATGTTCTTCTCTGACTATACGCTTCGCATAGTCGCCTTGGGTTCAGCACTTCTGGGCATTGTAGCGGGATCACTTGGGAGTTTTGCCGTCCTGAGGAAACAGAGCCTTCTAGGAGACTCCATATCCCATGCAGCACTGCCAGGCATAGTCTTTGCCTTCATGCTCACCGGAAGCAAAAACTCCCTTGTCCTTCTATTGGGGGCAGCTATAGCCGGATGGATAGGTTCCTACTTCATCCTCGCTATCATACGCCACTCCCGTATCTCAAGTGATGGTGCACAAGGGGTAATCCTCAGTGTATTTTTCGGCATCGGGCTGCTGTTGCTTACCTACATCCAATCCCAACCCAATGCAGCCCAAGCCGGCCTGGACAAATATCTGTTCGGCCAAGCGGCAGCATTGCTGGAGGAGGATATCTGGATAACGGTGATTTTCGGAACCATCGCCATCATCTGCATGGCCCTATTCTGGAAGGAGTTCAAGCTGATGACCTTTGATTCGATCTATGGCCAGAGCCTTGGCTTCTCAGAGCGGGCAACCGACCTGATGATCACAGCCCTGATAGTCATTGCAATCGTAACAGGACTGTCCACTGTCGGTGTCATCCTGATGAGCTCAATGCTCATTGCCCCTGCATCGGCTGCAAGGCAATGGACAAACAAGATGGGAGCCATGGTCATCCTTGCAGGATTCTTTGGGGCCCTTGCAGGGGTTTCCGGTGCACTGCTTTCCAGCATCATCCCCAACCTTCCCACAGGGCCTGCAATTGTCCTCTGCCTGACAGCCATAGTCATCCTATCGCTGTTGCTAGCACCCAACAGGGGTATCCTTGCCCGTTCGATCCAGCGATACAGGAACCGATTCGCCTTCTCACTACAACGGCTGTTGCTCGATCTCTACCATCTGGAAGAGACTCACACTGATGACAAGCGTGCCCATAGCATGAAAACCATCTCCCTCATCCGTAACAGGGAGGGAAATGTACGCATAGCCCTCCAGGCAATGCAGGGAAACAGGTGGGTAGAACAGACTGATGAGAGGCTGTGGCTACTGACTTCAGAGGGGCGCCATCATGCAGAGGCCCTACTGAACAAGGGGGAGCAAAACCTATGATCGGTGAAATACTTCTTATAGCAATATTGGTTTCAGCAGCGTGTGCGATCCCAGGAGTCTTCTTGGTCCTGCGTAAGATGTCCTTGATGAGTGACGCCATAAGCCACGCAGTCCTTCCCGGGATTGTGGTGGGATTTCTCCTTACCCGGTCCCTCGCCTCCCCCCTGTTGTTTATCGGAGCTGTAGGTACTGGCTTGCTGACTGTGATCCTTACAGAGAGCCTGGTAAAGACAGACTTGGTAAAGGAAGATGCTGCCATCGGTCTGGTGTTCCCAGCCCTGTTCAGCATTGGTGTCATCCTCGTCAGCAGGTACACCGGTAATGTGCACCTGGACATCGATGCAGTCCTGCTGGGAGAATTGGTATTCACCCCGCTCGACCGCATCTCGTTCCTCGGATATGACATGGGGCCGAGAACTGCCTGGGTGATGGGGATAATCCTCCTGTTGAACATCGCTGTCCTTGTCCTCTTCTTCAAGGAGCTGAAGATGGCTACCTTTGACCCAGGTCTTTCCAAGTCCCTGGGCTTCTCCCCTGTCCTGTTGCAATACATTCTCATGATAAGCGTTAGCATCACCACAGTGGGGGCCTTTGATGC
>CAZTXW010000092.1:0-7642 GCA_964617345.1 uncultured Sphaerochaeta sp.
CAACAGCCAGAACCACAATCTGGTGCTCTACCATTGAACTACTTCCACCGTGATAAGCTGAAGCAGTGGTTAATAACCAGTGCGTTTCAACGTTGCTTACTATGCCTTAAACCCATTTCTTTGTCAACAACCCTGTGGAAAATTTTGTGAAAATTGGCTGTTTTCTGGCAAAGCTTTGCCGGACAATCACTTGCAAGGCAAACTTGAGATACGCTTTTCAAGCATCCGTTGGGCATTTTTTATCCTTGGCTGCTTTGGTGTGCTGCCTGTATGAAGCCAAGGTGGTGCTTCCACCTGATGCTTCGCCCCGAGAGCAGGGATACAAGCTCTCCCTCGACCTTGGGAAGGTCCACCTCAACTCCTGCCTCCTTCCATGCCGAGAGATAGGAGCCTCCCAGCCACCTGCTGATGTCAGCCTTGGTTATGTACCGGTTCTCAAACTGGTCCTGCTCAACAAGCGTTGCCGTAAAGCCTCTCTGTTCGAAGGCTTTGAGCAGATCCTCTGTCTTCCAGTTGGAGAGGGCATTGCCATCCCCCCCATAGATACGGGATTCAGCTCTCACAAGGAGTTGCTGTAGGGGTGAAGGGCAAAAGTCCGAAAGCCGTGAACCTTCAGAGGGAACCCCTTCTGCGAAGTGCAGCACCCCTTCGGGAGCCAGACGCGCTTTGAGAAGGTCCAGCAGTGGCCCCTTCTCATCAAGGCGCGTAAGGGTGTTACGCCCTATGATCGCCTCAAAGAGCAACCCTTCCTCAAGGCTGGAAAGGACTTTTTCCAGCGGAGCCTGCACTATGGTCGGCTTCTCCAGGCTTTGCAATGAATCAGCGTAGTGGCTGATATGCTGCATCTGATCCGATGTCTGCACCTGGGCAACGACCAGACCTTCGGGTGTCTGCCTGTAGGCCTCCCACAGCAGAAGTCCATGGCCTGCGTTGCAGACGAGGACGCGGTCGCTTCTTCGGAGCGACAGGGAGGCGAACAAGGTCTGTCGTATGCCCTGCAGCATCAGACCACGCTCGCTGGTGGTCCTGCTCAGCCATCTCTGACGGTCCTTGTCACCAGGGGAGTAGGTGAGGTTCTCGACAAAGGCATCGGCTTCTATGCTCTCGAGCTGTTCCTCCCGACGGCGATTCACTTCGCTGCGGATGTTCTTCTCGTATCCCTGGGAACTGGGCTGGTAATATACCTTGCCCTGCAGTGCGGCCGGCAGGTATTGCTGGGCCACCCAGTGGTCCTGGAATGCATGGGGATAGAGGTAGCCCTGGCCATGGCCAAAGCCCTTCGCATCACGGTTGCCGTCACGCAAATGGTTGGGAACCTCATCCTGGGCCTCCTCCTCAACCCCCTTGAGGGCATCAAAGAATGCCATGGTCGAGTTGCTTTTGGGGGCAGTCGCCAGGTAGAGGGCTGCGTGGGTGAGATGGAATCTCCCTTCAGGGAAGCCTATCCTTTCAAAAGCCTGGGCATCGGCCTCCACGACCACTATCGCATTGGGGTCTGCAAGCCCCACATCCTCACAGGCGCTGATGAGCATCCTTCGGAAGATGAACTTGGGGTCCTCTCCTGCACTTACCATCCTGGCTAGCCAGTAGAGGGAGGCATCGGGGTCGCTGCCGCGCAAACTCTTGATGAAGGCGCTGATGACATCGAAATGGTAGTCACCCTCCTTATCATACAGTACCGCCTTGCGTTGGATGCTCTGCTCTGCTGCGTCGCCGGTTATGTGGATGTGTGTCTTTTCCGGTGGAGGAAACTGCTCGACCGAGGTCTCCACTGCAAGCTGCAGGGCATTGAGCAGGGAACGGGCATCCCCATTTGCCACATCTATGAGGTGCTCAAGAGCCCCCTCATCGAAGGTTACCTCAAAGGAGCCGTATCCTCGGCTCTTGTCCTGCAGGGCTTGGATGGCTATCGCCCTCAGGTCCTCCTCGGTGAGGCTTTTGAGTTGGAATATCCTGGATCGGCTTACCAGGGCAGCGTTCACCTCAAAGAAAGGGTTCTCGGTGGTAGCCCCGATGAGGATGAAGGTGCCGTTTTCAACCCAGGGCAAGAGGGCATCCTGCTGGCTCTTGTTCCAACGGTGGACCTCGTCGATGAAGAGGATGGTCCGCTGCTCGAAGAGCTCCAGGCGCTTTTTCGCCTCATCTATCTCGTAGCGGAGTTCCTTCACCCCTGAAAGCACTGCATTCAGGGTGCTGAAATGTCTCTTGGTGGTATTGGCGATAACTCGCGCCAAGGTTGTCTTGCCTGTTCCCGGAGGTCCGTAGAAGATGACACTGGAGAGCTGGTCAGCCTGGATTGCCCGCCTTAGCAACCTGCCTTTGCCTATGATGGCATCCTGGCCGATGTACTCGTCCAGGACCCTTGGCCGCATACGGTAGGCCAGGGGTTGGTGTTTGTCCGGGTTCTGTTCGTTTGCCGCTTCGAAAAGATTCATTGTTGCACCTTTTTGTTGAGTATTTCATAGAATGAACCGGTTCCCTGGAATACAGGGGTTGTCCTCAGGTACAGCTCCTCATTGGTCAGTTGCTCCAGATAGGCAGAGAGGAATGTCCTGTAGAGGTGGTCTGTTGGGTCCCCTCCAAGCTCAGGCAGGCTCCCTTCCCCCAGAAGTCCTTTCGACCGTGACCAGATTGCGTACCTGTCGGTAAGCATCTGCCAGGTCTCCGAACTTGCTGCGAGGTACTGCTCGAGCATAAAGCGGACATCAGATTCCATATCCTCCCGGTAGGTTGCAAGAAGCAGGGCGGTAGAACTGCTGTCGCTCTCTTGCATGACAGAGCGGGGGTCCTCTATCTCCAGTCGCCCTATATATGGCTTGAGCAGGGCGGGCATGGCTATGGTTGCCCCTCTGAAGGCTGCGATCACCTGCTTTGACCAGAGGCTGAGGTGCTCCTCAAGGCGGGGTATCTGCTTCTGCTCCAGCAGAGAGTAAGATGATGGGGGGATCAGGGTGGAAAGCGTCATTTGGGAGTGCATGTTTGCTTCAATGCGTTCGCTGGCGGTTTGTACTACCTCGCGAAGGGCTGTGCGTATTTCATCGAGACTCTCTTCGCTCTGGTTGGGAAGGGTGGAACAGCCGCTGAGTACAATGAGCACAATGAGTAGGGAGAACAACCTTTTCATGGTTTTGACTATACCATTGCAACCCCCTCTTGCCTAGCTTCTGCGACTCTTTGTGCAAAGGGGGCGATACAGTTGACTATTGGAAGGAAATTGCTGACATTATACCGTAGTATAGGAGGCTCCCATATGGCACAAAACAAACAGACCGTGCTGAACAATGTCGTGGCACGAGAAAGAAGTATAGTAAAGAATGTCTATCTTTGGATGACAGCAGGCCTGGGGCTCACAGGCGTGGTTGCCTTTTTCCTGGCAAGCAACCCCTCACTCATGCGTGCGATCGTTGGCAACGGCATGGGCTTGATACTTGTCATCATCGGTGAGTTCGCACTGGTGTTCTACTTGACATCAAGGCTTGAGAAGATGAGCCAAAGCAGTGCCATCGGGGCATTCCTTGCCTATTCGGCGCTGACGGGGATTATGCTGAGCACGCTATTCGCCGTCTATACGGGCTCTGTGATCTACAAGACCTTCCTGACGACAGCCCTGATGTTTGCAGGCATGAGTGTCTATGCAATGAGCACGACACGCGACCTTTCCGGCCTTGGCTACTACCTGAGGATGGCTCTCTGGGGTCTGATCATAGCATCACTGATGAATTTCTTCTTCCGATCCTCCGGCTTTGAGTACATCCTCAGTTTCCTGGGTGTCGGCCTGTTCCTAGGCCTGACCGCCTATGATACCCAGCGTCTGGTCAGGATGAACGAGCAGTACGGATCTTCCATGGATGAGGATGACTTCACCAAGATGAGCATCATCGGAGCTCTGTCGCTCTATCTGAACTTCCTGAACATCTTCCTGTTCCTGCTGAGGATCTTTGGTAGGTCGAGTAACAACTAGGGTTCTTGTAGACCCTCGTATAGACAACACAGATGAAGGCTGTCCGAAAGGGCAGTCTTCATCTGTGTCTGCAGGGTGCATCACCATCTGATTATGATAAGCCAACCCAAAAGAAAAGTGATGGTCGTAAGGGTGGAAACCTGGCGAGACCCATGGCAAAAAAAGTAGGAGTCAGTGATTTTTCCCAAATTCACTGACTCCTCGTCGTGCAAGCTTGTCTGTCCGGACCCGCTTATTTCGTATTAGTTTGCTACTACGAACAACATCTTGGTTCCTGCCCACTGCTGTATGGAGTAGGAGAAGTTGTTGGTATTGGATTGAACAACAAAGTCATCATCAAAGGTATTGAAGGTACTCTTTTCCGGTACATAGGCTGTAAGGCGTAGGACTGCAGTCTCATTTGCGTTTGCAGCGAACAAGGAAGTAGCAGCTATTGCCAGCAATAAGGCTACTAGTACTATCTTTGCTAACTTCTTCACTTCTGCACTCCTTGTTTGTACTTCTTACATGTATATGATGAGGTATATGTAAGAAGTAGTCAAGGGTTATTTTAAATAAATTCTTATGTTGTATAAAGTTAGTAAATGTCACATGTTAGAAGAAGTTAATATTAATTTATAACATATCACATAGATAAACATGTAATAAGTCTCTGTATAAGTTGCTCTGGATGATACTTATGACAAGGTAAAGATGCATTGGGAGCCCTCTGGATGTGTATTTTGATTTTTCAGGTTTTGGAGAAGTTGGGCCATGACAGGAGACACCAAGCTTATGAAGTTGCTGATGTGACGTAGGCTAGGCTGTATAAGTTGGGAGAAGTTGTCTTTCCGAGTGCAAGAAACCGGTGGTATATCCTTTGTTTTGGAGGGAGGGTTCCCTAGCTCGATTGACGCATGTGAGCCCTTCTCCCATCGGCATAGCAGCAGGTGAACGGTACTATAGGGGATTTTGCAGGACATCGATCGCCAGGAAAAGCCAAAAAGAGGAGCCGGTGATCTTTCCAAAGTCACAGGCTCCACACTATGCAAGTTTTTCTGTCCGCTCCCGCTTACAGGATCGTTTAGGTGGCAACCACAAGAAATACCTTTATGCCTGTCTCCTGCTGTATCGAATAGGAGAGGGTGTAGGCCGTCGATGCCAAGGAGAAACCTCTATCATACACCGCTGTCTCTTTGGATTCTGGGATGTAGGCAGTGAGCCTGAAGACGGCTGTCTCCTCCCTGGGGCCTGCCCACAGCAAAGAGGCTGTCACTCCTACAAGGAGGATGGTCAGCACTGCGGTCTTGGTTAGTTTTTTCACAGGTACTCCTCAAACAGGTTTCCTTACCTTATGTATAATGCGCTATTCGAAGCTGGCAGTCAATATAAGTTTTTATAATATATATAATTAAAAGTGTCACATGTAAGATAGTACATATTGGAACTTATTACATATCACCTATCTTTCCCTGTGATATGTAAGAAATTTCATGGGGAGAATGGAATCTTGTGACAGAAATATATGGTATCCTATGCATTCCAGTGAGGGTATGATCATGTATAGTCGTTGGAGAAGTTTTCCCATGACATAGGAAAATGAAATATTTTTGTCGAGGGTATGACGTAGGAGTGTTGGTATAGGTTTGTATACGTTATTCCCTATATCTGACAAGTCCCCTCGCCAAAGACGCCTTGAGTGCCTCAAACGTGAGTTCTTCAAGTTCTAGATAACATGCGCGTCTTCCCACCTCTTCAAGCCTGTGGGCGTCGCTGGCGGTGAGTATTGTCTTGTTGTAGGTCTCTGCCCTGACAGGAATCCTGATCGCTTCGACTGCAGAGTAGGGAAGGTCGGGAAGGAAGCCCAGGTTCGCAAGGGCGCTATTTGCAGGGCGGTCGATATGGGCCGGGATGACCAGGGCGTCGCGGCTGAGCGCCTCTTCGACGACATCGCTGAAACTGATGCCGCTGGTGCTGATGAGCAGCTTTTCCACGCTATCCACTACTTCCCCCTCCACGTTCACCACCAGCTGGTTGCCAAAGAGACGGCTCTTGTTCTTGATGGGGGGCAACAGAAACTCGATGAAGGATCCGAACTGCATCGCATCCTCAAGCTTCTCAAACAGGGCCAAGACGTGCACCTCCTCCACTGTGGTCACCTCAATGCCAAACATTGCCATGATCGAACAGAGTTCACAAGCCTCCTTGAAGGCAGGCAGGTTCCGGGCGCTGTTGTGGTCAGAGAGGGCGAGGATCCCGATTCCCTGCTCCATCGCCTCAACGGCAAGCAGGGCTGGGGTGAGGTCATCGCTTCCACAGGGGGAGAGACAGGAGTGGTTATGCAGGTCAACCTTTACAAGCATCAACCTTTCCCAGGAGGCAGGCGACCTTGCAGCTTGCTTCAAACTGTGTTCCTTCGAAGGTGAAGACCGCAACACTCTCCTCCTTGGCTGCCTGCAGCATGTCAGGGGGAGTGGAGCGCTTGTTGCAGATGACTATCGCCTGTATCCCGGCAAGGGAGGCGACAGCCACGGTGTTCTTATGGGCCTGGATAGTGATGAGCACACTCTCTGATGGTGCATTGCCCATGACATCGCTTAGGAGGTCTCCTGTATATGCATCATTGATACCTTCTTCACCATTTTCCATTGTCTGGACAACAAAGCCCTCTAGGGCGGCCAAATCCTTTACTTGCATGTTATTTCTCCTCATCGCTATGCAGCTTGATGCTGCACACTACGGTTGTTCCATTGAAATCGCTCTCTATCTCAAAGGTATCGGTGACAGACTTGACGTTGGGCAACCCCATACCGGCACCAAACCCCAGACTCCTGATCCATTCGCTGGCGGTGGACCAGCCTGCTGTCATCGCTTCCTCGACATTGGGAATGCCCGGTCCGTTGTCCCTTGCAGTTATCTGCAGACTGTCTGGGGTGTACTCTGCGATGAGCTCCCCCCCATCAGAGTGGACAACCAGGTTCATCTCCAGTTCATAGCTGGTTATGGCTGCCCTGCGTATGATCTGCGGGGGGACACCTGCATTTTTCAGTCGTTTCTTTATCTCAGTGCTGGCAAATCCTGCATTCTCGAAGTCATTCTTCATGATCGAATAGGTATGGATCTCCCCATGCATCTCATCGCTCATGCTGGTGGTGCTGGTGCGCCTCTCCAACTCCTCGAGCTCGCGGTTGATCTCAATGAGCAGTGTGCTGGTGATGTCTCTGTTTGTGATCATGCCCACCAGCTCCTTGTGCTTGTTCAGCACTGGGAAGCGGTGGTAGGAGAACCGGTCGAAGTAGTTGATGGCAAACGAGACAGGCATGTCGTCCTCCAGCACAATGAGGTTGCGTGTCATATGGTCCTGCGCCTTCTCATTGATGTAGCCCTTGTCCAGGGCCTGGATGATGTCGTCCATACTGACAATGCCGACCAGTCGCTTTCCCATCACGATGGGAAGGCCGGTGACCTGCTTCTCGCGCATGATATGCTGGATTTCCCGTAGGGAAGTCTCTTTGGTGGCTGTTACCACATCGGTGGTCATGACGTCCTTCACCTTGAGGCGGTATATCAGCTCAAGGATGACGTTGGGGGAAGTGTCTGTGTTGATGGGAATCTCTTGCATAAGCCAAGTATACATGACCGGCAGTTTATTGCAAAGGATTCTTGGCGACAGCCTGGCATAAACGCATCAAAACAGTGACA
>CAZTXW010000093.1:0-7474 GCA_964617345.1 uncultured Sphaerochaeta sp.
TGCGCTATACCTTTGGACTGACGGCGGAAGCCGATGCTGTGGATGCAGCAGTTTCCCGCGTCCTCGATGCGTCCTATCGCACCGCAGACATCTACTCCGACGGCATGAAGATCGTCGGTACAAAAGAGATGGGCGACCTCATAGCCCAGGCCCTGTAACAGGGAGGTACTAGGATGGATGATACCAAGAAACGCTCAAGTGTGATGACCGAAGGCTTTGACAAGGCCCCTCACCGCTCTCTCATGAAGGCCCTCGGGTGGACTGACCGTGAGATTCATATGCCTATGATCGGCATCGTCAACGGTGCCAATGAGATCATCCCCGGACACATCCACCTCAACAGGATTGTCGAGGGGGTAAAGGCAGGGGTACGCGCTGCAGGAGGAAATCCTGTATCGTTTCCTGTCATCGGCGTCTGTGATGGCATAGCGATGGGACATACCGGTATGAAGTACTCCCTTGCCAGCCGTGAGATCATAGCGGACTCCATCGAGATCATGGCTACCGCCCATCCTTTCGATGCCCTGGTCTTTGTCCCCAACTGTGACAAGATAGTGCCGGGCATGCTGATGGCGGCAGCCAGGCTGAACATCCCCTCCATCTTTGTCTCCGGAGGTCCGATGCTGGCAGGCCATGTCCCCGGGGGCTCTGTCGATGGCATGAGTCTTTCGACGATGTTTGAGGCTGTCGGCAGCCATGCCGTGGGCTCCATGAGCCAGGCGCAGCTGGACATCTTTGAGGAGAGTGCCTGTCCGACCTGTGGTTCCTGCAGTGGCATGTACACCGCCAACAGCATGAACTGCCTCACCGAGGCGATCGGTATGGGACTTCCTGGCAATGGGACTGTTCCCGCTGTCTACAGTGCGCGTGACCGCCTTGCCAAGGAGGCCGGCTACAAGATCATGGAGATCCTGAAGAAGAACATACGGCCTTTGGACATCATGACAGAGAGGGCATTTGCCAATGCCCTTGCTGTCGACATGGCCCTTGGGTGCAGTACCAACACGATGCTTCATCTTCCTGCCATTGCGCATGAGGCCCATGTGAAGCTGGATATCTTTATGGCCAACGAGGTCAGTGCCAGGGTTCCCAACCTCTGCCATCTTGCCCCGGCTGGCCCCTACCACATAGAGGACCTCTACAGGGCAGGGGGGGTGCTTGCAGTGATGGGCGAGCTCGATAAGAAAGGCCTGTTGGACGGATCGCTTCCTACGGTAAGCTGCAAGAGCATCGGTGAGCTGTATAAGGGTGCGACCAATTATGACCATGAGGTTATCAGACCTGTCGATAACCCTTACTCCGCCACTGGAGGGATTGCCGTGTTGCAGGGCAACCTCGCCCCCGATGGGGCTGTGGTGAAGCGCAGCGCAGTCGATGCATCCATGCTTGTCCACAAAGGTCCTGCTAGGGTGTTTGAGAGCGAGGAGGATGTCATCAAGGCTATCTACGCCTCAGAGGTCAAGAAAGGTGATGTAGTGGTCATTCGCTACGAAGGGCCCAAGGGAGGCCCTGGCATGCGTGAGATGCTCAGCCCGACCTCTGCCATCGCAGGTATGGGCCTGGACAAGGATGTGGCTCTCATCACCGACGGGCGTTTCAGCGGAGCGACACGTGGAGCCTCTATCGGACATGTGAGTCCTGAGGCTGCCGAAGGCGGACCTATCGCCTTGGTACGGGAAGGGGATATCATCAGTATCGACATCCCTCACGGGAAGCTTGAACTGATTGTTGATGATGCTGAACTGCAAAGACGAAAGAAGAGTTGGAAATGTAAGCCTAGCCCTATAACCAGTGGATACCTGGCAAGGTATGCCAAGCAGGTTACCAGTGCTTCTACTGGCGCGATTTTCAAGCAATAAGACCGATTGAACAAGGAGAACCTACCATGCAGATGACCGGAGCACAGATAATCATTGAGTGTCTGGCCGAACAGGGCACAGATGTCGTATTCGGCTTCCCAGGCGGGGCAGTGTTGCCCTTGTATGAGGCCCTGTACCAGAACCAGAATCGTATCAAGCATATCCTCACAGCCCATGAGCAGGGAGCCAGCCATGCTGCAGATGGCTACGCCCGTTCAACCGGCAAGGTAGGGGTGTGCATTGCCACCAGCGGTCCCGGAGCCACCAACTTGGTGACCGGAATCGCAACTGCCTATATGGACAGTGTCCCCCTCGTGGCTCTCACAGGAAACGTGACCCTTCCCCTGCTGGGTAAGGACAGTTTCCAGGAGGTCGATATCACCGGCATCACGATGCCCATCACCAAGCACAACTACATCGTCAAGGATGTTGCCATGCTTGCCCAGACCATCCGCGATGCCTTCAGGATCGCACAGGAAGGCCGACCGGGTCCGGTATTGATAGACATCCCCAAGGATGTCACTGTCCATGTTACCGACTTTGTGGCCAAGAAGCCCGAACCCATCCTTCCCAGGACTGAGCGTCTGAGTGAAGAGAGCATGGTTATGGCCTTACAGCTCATTAAAGAGAGCGAGAGGCCGATGCTGTATGTCGGAGGGGGCGTCATCAGGGGCAGGGCTTCTGAGGAACTTGGCAAGTTCGTAGACCTTATCGATGCGCCGGTGTGTACCTCCCTGATGGGATGTGGGGCCATAAGCTCCTACAATGAGCGCTTCACCGGAATGGTAGGTATGCATGGTTCTAAGGTTTCCAATATGTGTGTCTCTGCCTGTGACTTGCTGGTTGTCGTGGGAGCACGCTTCAGTGACCGGGTAGTCAGCAAGGCGAGTGGGTTTGCCCAGAATGCAAGGATTGTGCACATCGATGTCGACCCAGCCGAGATCGACAAGAACATCAAGACCTATTGTCATGTCATCGGGGATGTGAAGGTGGTGCTTTCTGAACTGAACAAGCGCATCACAAAGCCCCATACGAATGAGAAGTGGATGGATCAGGTACGGTCGTACAAGTTGCGGTACCCCATCCGGTTCGACAATGAGAGCCAGCGGGCTAAGACAATACTGAAGAGCCTGCAGAAGGTCCTTCCTCCTGAATTCTATATCGTTACCGAAGTAGGCCAGCACCAGATGTGGGCAGCCCAGTTCCTCAAGCATGTGCAGCCCGGTCATTTCCTGACCAGTGGGGGCCTCGGTACCATGGGCTATGGCACAGGAGCTGCCATAGGGGCTCAGGTAGGGAATCCGAAGAGTCGGGTAGTCAACGTAGCAGGGGACGGGAGCTTTGGCATGAACTGTAATGAACTTGCGACCATTGCCCGCTTTAACCTTCCTGTGGTGATCCTCTTGATGAACAACCACACCCTCGGCATGGTGCGTCAGTGGCAGACCCTGTTCTTTGACAACCACTACAGTGAGACCACCTTGGATGGTGGTGTAAACTGGATGAAGCTTGCTGATGCGTATGGGATACAGGGACGCAGGATAGGTTTGGATGATGATCCTAAGGCTATCCTACAGGAGGCTCTGGACTTGAAGGCACCTGTTGTTATCGAGTGTGAGATCCCCACCGACGACAAGGCCTATCCAATGGTAGCCCCAGGGGCTTCCATTGACGATATGCTTGGAGTAGGGGAGCTGGGCGACTACTGAAAAAGGTAGGAAAAGAACTCACATAGGGACATTCCAAAGGCAGCGCTGATATTTTCTAGTGTCTGCTTGCGGGGTGTCCTTTTATTTTTTTCAATATAGTATACCTGACTTCTTGTCAGGTATGCCCGATCCATTAATTCCTGTTGTGTCATGTTTTGTGCAAGTCGTAATTGTCTAATTGCTTCCCCAAGCGTTATTGTTTCCATAGCAAGAGTATCTAACAAAAATTAGACACGTGTCAGTATTTCGTCATATAAATTGAAAAATACTAGTTGCCAAAAATAAAAAGCCAAGTACTGGGATATATTCCACCAAGTCAGTCTGAATTGATTTTGTATTCTTTTGCTGTAATAACATTTATGAAAATGAATAAACTTACAAAAATAATCACCAGTTTTTCCATAAAACCGTCATGAGATGCTATACTACTTGCTGAAATTAATTTTAGGAGGTTACCATGGAAGAAGATATGCGAGAAATGTCGTCAGAAGAGTTGGGAGCAGTCTGCTCCAATCTCTCCAAGTCATGTGCGAAACAGATGAGACAGGAAGAGGCTGACCTTTTTAGAAAACTATCATCCTATTATGGAAAACAGGTACAAGAGCAGTCAAAAGAACAGACAGGCAGTTCCTTCAAGGCTCTCGCCGCCTTGATAGAGCAGGATCTTGGGCAAGGATATCCAGCGGCAAACAACGCGATAAAGGGCGAACATGACCGAGGTGCCTTACGGTCATTGGTATGGGGAGAGAAGGCTACTAAGTTTTTGAAGAGCCTGCTTGCAAGATATGAAAAACAAGGAAATGCACTTTTGGAGAATACCAGTGTGTTTGTCTGTGACATCTGTGGGTTTGTCTATGTAGGCGAACAACCTCCTGAGGTCTGTCCGGTCTGTAAGGTCCCCAGCTTTAAGATTCTCTCTGTTCGAAAGGAGGCCATCTGATGCATGCTGTAAGAAATATTCGACTGTGCACCAAAGATTGTGTCTGCCTGTTTGTCTGTCCCACAGGTGCAACTGACACCGAAACCGGTCAGATCGATGCATCAAAGTGCATAGACGGCTGCCGCCTCTGTGTCGATGCCTGCCCCTCGCATGCTATTTTCCTGTTGCCCGATTCTTATGCTCCGCAACAAGAGAAGAGTGATACAACAGTGAAAGCCCTAAGAGAACTGGCAAAGAGCAAGGCCAAGCAGGAAAAGATGGCACAGGCAATCGCCAATGAGACAGATGATCCCATTGTCAAACAGCTTGCCAACACCTTGGTTAGGTCAACAAGGATCCTCCAGGAAGATCTCCACAGGGAGAGTGGCTTCATGCTACCCCAGGATGCCATTACCAGGGAGTTTTTGAAAGAGCAACTTGAAAAGAACAGCAAAGAAAAGGACTTCCCCCAGGAAGCGGTGGAGAGGTTGCTACAGTTGCTGTAGGGGAGGGCACTAGAAAAGTCCGAACACAAGGTATTTGCCTGGAACCAATACTGGTACCAGGCTACAAGCTGATAGGGTTCAGTAATGGTGCCAAGAGTGGACAATCCTAGCAAACAAGAAGATCAAACAACAAATAAGGGCAAACGCAGAGTGCTATTGCCCTTGTCTGTGCCAGACACTAAGAGGTCCTAGGGTTCTAATCATTTGCAAACTAGCAACACATGGGCTACCGTAGAACATGTGTTGCTAGCACTGAGAGGGAATACTAACGTGATCATGGATACGGATAGAATCAGCAAATGTTTGAAAACGGGCAAGAGCGTCAATATTGAGTTCAAGGAATGCAATATAGCTTTACCCCAGTCAGTATGTGATACTGTCTGTTCCTTTTCAAACCGGTTGGGAGGTTACCTATTCTTAGGAGTCAAAGATTCAGGGGAAGTCATCGGTATTGAGCCTGAAAGTGTCCAGAGTATCAAGAGAGAGTTTACGGAAAACTTGAAAAATCCTCAAAAGATTACCCCTCCTTTGCATATCCAGCTCAAGGCATTTGGATATAGTTTTGGACTTCAAAGATCGAGAGCAGCAGAAGTTTTAACCGAACTCATGGATGAGAATCTTCTCAGAAGAGAAGGTAGCGGTAGAGGCACCAAGTATGTCCCTGCTAAGGGCTAATCGACCGCTTTATCAGCTAATCGACCGCTTTTACCTTTCCAATAACCCTCCCATCCAACTAAAACTTACCGCAATGGGCTTTTATAATCCTTTCAATCTTGTAATTATCCGATATAATGCTTGATATGGTAATGAAGTGGACTGGAAAACAGCCTATTGTATGGTATATTTGTTCCTACGAGGTTCTGCCTCTGTTTCATCTGTATCGTAACTTTATCTTGGTTTGAGTGGTTTATTGGAAGAGACCCAGTAAGGAATGATATGCAATTCTTTGAAGTCAATGTACTTTCTGTAGTACTGATGCTATCAATATTTTTCGATGTACTCAGGTTTCCCTTGCTTCAAAAAGACAAGGGTAGCCGGTTCTTTCGCGAGATTGCCGTAGTCTATTCGCTATTCCTTGTCATCTCCCTCTTTACTGATATAGGGCGGAGGGGTCTCCTTTCCTATCCACCCTTGTTCGAACGCTTGCTTTGGATAGTGCACTTTCTCTCGTTCCCCTTCCTTCTGGCCATGTGGGCACATTTCAATGCAGTCAATGTGTTTGATGATGACAAACTGGTGACAAAGCTCTCTTTGCTGCATAGTATTCCCTTGGTAATCCTGACAGTCCTGGCATTTTTAGATATTTCCAGGCAGAGTTTCTATCCCTTCAATGCAAGATATGAGACTCTCCTGCCAGGACCGGGTACCAACTTTATGATAGGGCTTTCGATCTTTTATTGTTTTGCCATGATACTTCCCACCCTGGCTCATTTTAAAGATTTGCAAGGCTCTTTCCTGTTCATTTCTTTTCTTCTGCCAGTAACGTTCTTTTCTTCTATCGTAGCTTTCAGGGTGACCCGCACCCACGAACAGTTCATGTTGGTGAACGCATTTATGTTGGTACTGTACTACCTGATCGGGCAGCGTGGATCTGTTCAGGTCGATAGCCTTACAGGACTTCCCTCTGCTGCTCTGCTACAGAGGAAACTGATCCGTATTATCAAATCACAATCACCTTATGCGTTCATCCTTCTTGATATAGAGAACTTCAGGTACTTCAATACACGCTATGGTCATGAGCTTGGGGATAAGATGCTTGTTGCCCTTGCAGGATTTTTAAGCACATTAGGCACTGCTAACGAGGTATTCCGCCTTGATAGCGACCGTTTTTGCCTAAGTGTTCCAGCTAAGGAAATGCAAGCTATCGATCACTTGGTTGCTAGGATTTCTGAGAGGATGGGAAAGCCCTGGGAACTCGATGACAACTCCGTATTCCTCCAGATCAATCTAGGTATTATTCATGTCCCCCTCCAGGTTGCTAGTCGTGAAGAGTTCAAGCAAGCAACCGACCAGTTGTTTATGGAAATGAAGGCTGGGCGAAAGAAGTCTATACTTGTATACACACGAAAAGACTCAATTGTCCAGCAGCGAAGGCTAAACATCATTACCACCCTCAGAGACTCTGTCCGGCATCCTGAACAGGTTCAGGTATATTATCAACCAATCTATGATGTAAAGACAGGTCGCCTGGTGGCTGCAGAAGCCTTGATGCGAATAGAGGACAAGCATCTTGGGTTATTGCAACCTGGGGATTTTATCGCCTTGGCTGAGCAAACTGGCCTTATTATGCACCTTAGTCATATCTTGCTTGCAAAAGTATGCCAGATGGTCAAAAGGATTCCTGAAGATTCCTTGGAGTATATTGCTGTCAACTTATCAGGGAAGGACTTTGACTCCAAAACCATTGGGAATACACTCTTGGGGATAATTGAGAGGGAAGAGATTAGCCCAAGGAGAATCAGCTTTGAAATCACCGAATCT
>CAZTXW010000094.1:0-7454 GCA_964617345.1 uncultured Sphaerochaeta sp.
TGCCTGTAGCCGCAAATGTTCAGTGAGCAGGACATCAAGGTCAGTAAGGCTATTACTGTTACATAGGTCCATCGTTTGTTCTTCATGCTTCCATCTCCTTCATGCAACAAGCTTCTGTTGCATAGGAAAGATATGGTGGAATAGGGGGAGATACCCATACGAAAAAGGTCGTAGATGCAGAAAAATACGAAACACATCTTGCGTCGCAATATAGTGGGATGATACAGTCAGAATCAGTGAAACACCTGATATTTCTGACCTACATCCTGATATTCTCCACAGGCTTTGCTGCCCTTTCCGCCCTATTTGTCCTGTCTGCTAGGGTAGTAGGATCATTTCCCCGGCGTATGATCATCGTACAGTCACTCTTCATAGCGAATCTTGCCCTTGTGGCTCTCTACTATTATCTCGAACAGGTGCTTGTTCTGATAGGACCTACTTCTCATTCAGTGGTTATTTCCCTCGTTGCCTTCCTGTTGAATTTCAGTCTGTATGGGAGCCTCATCTTCCTGCTCTCCGATGCTGATCTGAAGAAGAGCAAAGCCCACCACCTCACGCTAGCGGGGTGTATTGCCACGATGGCCCTCATGCTTCTTTCGGTTGTCCTCCAGCTCTACCCTGGCCTTGGGCCGATACCTCTGCTCCGGTTCGCTCTCTACCTCTCAGTATCCTTCACCATGACCTGCCTGGGCCTTACCCTCATCAGGGCGAAACTGAGGCACACCCATCACTCGTACCGGCTCTTGGTTTCGGGAATAGGATGGTGCGCCCTTGGATTTGTCCCCCTGAGCGTGGTGGAATACCTCATCGCTCTTTCAGGAACCACTATGTACCACCCACTTTCCTTGGAGTATCTCTTCTATCTTGGTTGCAATGTGGTCATAGTTCTTGCAGGAGCCTCATCCTTGCAAAAAGATCCCTCGTGCCAAGGGAATTTTGGTGAGTTCACCGAGGAACAGGGTAAGCGCTTCTCCCTTACCCGGCGCGAGTCGGAGATGGCAAACCTCATCGCCCAGGGAAAGTCAAACAAGGAGATTGCCTCCAGTCTCGGCATATCTGAGGCGACGGTGAGAACCCATATCTATAATCTCTTCCAAAAAGTGGGAGCTTCGAGCAGAATTGAACTGCTCAATATGCTCCATGACTGACCTCTACGACTAATTACTGAGCCATATACGAATGAATTCCGATTGGGAATTCTGCTGTACCCTGTCAATCTCTCCTTATCATAAGGAGTCACACATGAACAGAATTGTATTTCGTATCATCTTATTTGTAGTGTTTGTCCTCGCTTTGCTCGTCACCTCATGCGCACATACCGCAACAGTAAGGGATTCCAACGGGAAAGCCATCGATTTGGAAGTGGATTCACGTGAGCAGGTACTGTTGAATGGCTGCAGGCAGTGGATATACCTTGCTGGAGAAAAGAGAGATAATCCTCTTATTCTCTGGCTTGATGGTGGGCCCGGGGGCTCGGAGGTAGCATGGGTCCGTCGTTATCTCGGCCCGCTTCACCACAGCTTTACCGTAGTCTGCTGGGACCAGAGGGGAACAGCCGGCAGTTACCGTACAGACAAGGATACCCTGACAATAGAGCAGTATGTCAGTGATGTGATAGGTCTCTCCGAGATTCTAGCAAAGAAGTTCGGGCAACAGAAGATATTTCTTGTCGGACACTCGTGGGGATCGGTCATCGGCCTTCTTGCAGCACAGAAGAGACCAGATCTCTACCATGCCTATATCGGAGGTGCCCAGCACATCAACTCGATAGAGAATGACAGCATAGGGTGGCAAATGATCTTGGATGGGGCAACCTGTGAGGGTGATGAAAAAACTGTATCCCTGATGAAAGAAATGGGGCCTCCTCCCTATACGAAGCAGAACAAGGATGGTTCGGTTGTCCCTGATGGCGATGCCTATTACGAGGTGCTGAAAAGACTCTACCACTATAGCCCCCCGGCACCAGCAGACAAGGGTTTTGACTCCATGAGGATGTTCCTTGCCCCTGAACACAGTTTGGCAGCAAAGGTAAATTTGGTGAGGGGCCTGGTGCGGGGAGTGAAGCTCGTCTACCCACAGCTCGCGTTCCTTGACATGGAAGAGGAGGTGCAACATCTTCAGTGCCCCCTGTTCCTCATCAATGGAAGGTATGATATGACGTGCGTAGCCTCCATCAGCGAACGGTGGTTTCAGAAGGTGACAGCTCCAAGCAAGCGCTTGCTGTGGTTGGAACATTCAGGCCACAACGGGGTATTCACCGAAGCTAAGCCCTTCATTGACCTTCTTGAGAGGGAGGTGCGACCTCTCATTGACAAAATACAGTAGTGCGCAACCCTTTTCACTAAAAGGTCGGTTTGGTATACTCCAATAAGTAAAGTATAATACTATGATTTAATATGGAGGTACCATAATGCATACCATTTCAGAAATACAACCATCACTGTACTGGATAGGAGCCAATGACAGGCGCCTTGAGAGGTTTGAGAATCTCTTTCCGATACCCCAGGGTGTCTCATACAACTCCTATCTGTTCAAGGATACGAAAACTGCCTTGCTCGATACCGTGGACTCGTCCGTGAGCCAGCAGTTCCTTGAAAACGTAAGCCATGCCCTCGATGGGAGGGCCTTGGATTATCTTGTAGTGAACCATATGGAGCCTGACCACTGTGCCAATATAGAGGAACTGGTCAGACGCTACCCTGAGGTGAAGGTTGTGGGGAACAAGAAGACCTTCCAGTTATTCTCCCAGTTCTACAGCCTCGATATCACAAAAAACCAATACCTGGTCAAGGAAGGGGATCTCCTTGATCTGGGCGAGCACAAGCTTCAGTTCTTCTTCGCACCCATGGTGCACTGGCCTGAGGTGATGCTCACCTACGAGCAGACCAGGAACATCCTCTTCTCTGCCGATGCCTTTGGTACCTTCGGTGCCTTGGGTGGGAACCTCTTTGTTGACCAGGTTGCATATGATCGTCACGTGCTTTCTGAGACAAGGCGCTATTATGCGAACATCATAGGCAAGTTCGGCTCCCAGGTCCAAACAGCCTTCAAGAAGCTGCCCCTCTCCTCCATCTCCATGATATGCCCCTTGCATGGGCCCATCTGGAGGGAGAACATCCAGTACATCTTTGACAAGTACCGGCTTTGGTCTACCTATACCCCCGAACGCGAAGGTGTGGTCATAGCGTACGCCTCGATGTATGGAAACACAGAGAGTGCGGTGAACAAGCTTGCCCTGTTGCTGTCAGAGCGTGGGGTAAGGGATATCCGGATGTTCGATGTCTCGAGGACCCATCTCTCCTATATCGTTGCAGAAGTCTGGGAGAACAGCCACTTGGTGGTCGCTTCCCCCACCTACAACATGCATCTCTACTCTGGGATGGGCAACCTCCTGGAGGACCTCTCTGCCCTGGGTCTGAAAAACAGGAAAGTGGCCATCATTGGAAATCACAGCTGGGCAAGTGCAGCCCAGAAACGCATGGAGGAGATGATCTCTTCCCTGAAGGAGTGTGAGATCGTAGCGTCTATGGATATCCGGTCGAGTCTCAAGGATGAGCAGGTTGGTGAACTAGAGGCCATCGCTGATGCCATAGCATCCTCGATGACACGAGAGAAGATAGGACTCTAGGAAGTCAGGCTGGAGTTGAAGAGGTAAGAAAGTAGGTAGGTATGCCAAAGAAGCGAGCAATCCTTGCATGAGGGGTGCTCGCTTCCTTGGTCCTATCATGTAAGCTTCTGAACCATTTTCCTTCAAGCTATCTGATCAGGTATGCAGGCGATACGGGAGATCCCAAGCCCATATTGACAAGATGGGGTATTGAGCCATGGTCTCCGTTTGTGTGCCACTGCTCACTTGAGGTACTCTACCTGTTTCTTCGCGAGGATCTTCTGCACTCCCAGCACTGTAACCAGGACCAGAATGCCTATGACATCCTGCACTACATTGGCTGTGATGAGCATCAGGGCACCTGCGAAGGCCAGGATCCTCAGCACATTGTGCATCTTGGTGAACATATACCCCTCTGTTGCCATCCCGATCATGCTCACGCCAATGATCGCTGTGGTGGTTACCCGTATGGCGATGAGTGCTGTCGTGTCAATAAGCAGGAGGGCAGGGTTGTAGATGAACATGTACGGGACGATGAAGCCTGCCAGGGAGAGCTTTACCGATTGTAAGCCGGTCTTCATGGGGTCGCCTCCACTGATGCCTGCGGCGGCAAAGGAGGCCAGTGCAACCGGTGGGGTGATGTTGGCAAACATGGCGAAATAGAATACGAACATGTGTGCTGCAATGGGAGGTATCCCGAGCTTTACCAGCGCAGGGGCTGCCATGGTGGCGGTAATGAGATATGCAGGGATGGAGGGAAGTCCCATGCCCAGGATCATGCAGGTGACCATTGTCAGCACCAGGGTAAGCATGAGGTTTGCCCTGCCGAGCTGGATGATGGCGTTTGCCATGTTCAGGCCAAAGCCGGTGAGGCTTACCACACCGATGATGATGCCTACCACGGCACAGGCGACCGCTACCGATACAACCGAGCGCGTTCCCTCTGCAAAGGCGTCAAGGATGTCCCTGAGACTCATGCGGGTGGTTTTTCTGGCCATGCTGACCGCGATGGTGGCCACTATGGCCCAGAAGGCTGAGAAGATGACCGTATTGCCGCTGAAGAGCAGCATGTACAGCAGAAACAGGATGGGAAGCAAGAGATGGCCCCTCTCCTTCATTACTTCCCTAACCTTGGGCAGGTCCTCCTTGGGAATCCCCTGGAGGTTGTTCTTTGAGGCACGCAACTGTACCTGCACGATGATGCCAAGATAGTAGAGCAGTGCAGGAATTGCCGCGCTGATGACGATTACCCCATATTTGATGCCCAGCATCTCGGCCATGATGAAGGCTGCAGCTCCCATGATGGGGGGCAGCAGCTGTCCCCCAACGGAAGCCGATGCTTCAACAGAACCGGAGAACTCACGGCTGTAACCGGTCTTCTTCATCAGGGGGATGGTAAAGGCTCCGGTGGTGACCACATTGGCTACCGCCGAACCATTGATGGAACCCAAAAAGCCGGAGGCGATGACCGCAACCTTGGCCGGCCCTCCCTTGGTGCTCCCAGCAAAGGCCAGGGCAAGGTCGTTGAAGAACTTGCCCATGCCACTCTTGTTCATCACACTGCCAAACAGGATAAAGAGGAAGATATAGGAGGCCGCAACATCGACGGAGGTACCATAGATTCCTTCAGTGTTGATGAAGATGTGGTTTACCAGCTTGCTCCAGCTGTATCCCCGATGCATCATGATGCCGGGCATGCTCCTCCCTACCAGGCCATAGAGGATAAAGAGCAGGCTCAGGATGACCAAAGGCCACCCTGAGATACGCCGTGATGCCTCAAGGACAAGCAGCACCAGTATCGTGCCCATGATGACATCACTCAAACTGGGGCTTCCCATCCTGTTGATGAAGTTGATGTAGTCTCCCCAGACATAGGCGGCTACAGAGGCAGAGCCCAGAGCAAGGACCACATCATACCAGACCATCTTCTTTCTGCTTGCCTTCTTATGGGAAGGGTAGAGCAAGAAGGTCATGACCAGCATCATCGCCACATGGAGCGAGCGATGCAGGTGTGTGGCTGGGTAGCCGACAAACGAGGTGATGAAGTGATAGAGCGCTATGCCAATGGCTCCATAGTAGACGCCATCGCGCAGCAGCGGATGGTCAAATTTTTTTACCTTGGAGTCCCTGTCGAACTTCTCCAGCAGCTCCTGCTGGTGAGAACTCAGTTTCGGACTTGCTCCTTCGAGGGAAATCTTGGTCATATGGTTCGTTTTCCTTGTACTCTCAGTTCCAGTTTTTGGTGATGGGGAAGATCGGTCCCCCGTATCAGGATCATATCATTCAGGGCGATGGAAACCAGCGCACTTTGTGAGTTGATCCATGAAAAATGTGTGAATCTCTCATTGATATCCCGATAGACCACCATTCCATCTTCGAATGAGACAGTTCCCTTGTTCTCGGGAATCCCTGCACCAAATCCTGCCACCCTGATCGTATGCAGGACAAAGGTATTGTCATCCTCTATGGTGTACTCCTCGATCCAGGGGATATGCTCGAAGGAGTGTATCCAGGTGAAGGTGAGAGTGTCTTGGGCCTCAGCCTCCACTGCAAGAAAAACCTCACCGGTCTGCTGGTGGGAGAGGGTAAGGACAGTGAGGGAAGGAAATCGGAAGAAGAGGAGAAACAAGGCTACCGTCCCCATCAGGATGAGGACGATACGCTTTGTTTTTCCCATCTTACTTTCCATACCTCCTATTTGAGGCCAATTTCCTTGTAGTACTGTAGAGCACCCTCATGCATGGGAAGGTCTACCCCAAGGTGAGAGTTTTCCAATGTGATGTGCTTCTTTGCAGTTGCATGGGAAGCCTGGATGTCAGCGATGTTCTCGAAGATACCCTTGGTAAGGTCATAGGCTACTTCAACAGGAAGACTCTCATTGACGATCATGATGTTACGCACAGTTGCGGTGGTCACATCATTTTTTGTGTTGTAGGTATCGGCTGGAATGGTTGCCTGGACAAAGAAGGGATACTTCTTGACCAAGTTTGCAAGCCCTTCGCCTTCAATCGGAATGAGCACTATCTGGGCAGAGGTTCCAAGCTCCATGATGGTTGCATTGGGAATCCCGCTGGTTACGAAGACCGCGTCGACGAGGTTATTCTTCAGCTGCCCGATGGCCTCTCCATAGTTGAGGTAGTCGACCTTGCTGTCCTCGTAGGACATGTTGTGTGCCTCATACATCATACGGGCATTGAGCTCAACCCCTGAGTTCGGGGCTCCCACACCAACACGCTTGCCCTTGAGGTCGGTAAACTTGGTGATGCCGGTCTTGGTTGTGGTGACCAGCTGCACATAGTTGGGGTAGAGGCCGGTGAGGGCACGGAGCTCTTTTGCAGGACTCTTGCCTTCATAGGCGCCGGTGCCACTGTACGCCTGGGCGACAGCATCACTCATGGCGATGGCCATCTCCGCCCCGCCTTCGCGGATGAGGGTGATGTTCTCAGCAGAGGCACCTGTTGCCTGGGCTGAGGACTTGTAGCCGAGCTTATTCTGGAATACTGAGGAAAAAGCTCCTCCGATGGGGTAGTACAGACCGCTGGTGGGCCCTGTAGCCACAGTTATGAAATATTTGCTTCTGTCGAGGCCTTCACTTTTCTGTGAAGGTTCACTCTGTCCCCCTGCAAAGAGGGTGGTCAAAGCAATGAGCATTACGAGTGTAAGTAAGATTGTCTTGTTACGCATACTAAAGTCTCTCCTGTGAAATATATATTTTGTCGAGGGTACAGTACATTACCTGTTTTGGCTGTATTTTCAAAAAATACCCCAAACAGTAGGCAATCCGTCTCTTGCATAAGAGTATAGAGGATGCATACTGCTTGCATCAATATGCAGGAGGTCGATTATC
>CAZTXW010000095.1:0-7410 GCA_964617345.1 uncultured Sphaerochaeta sp.
AGGTTTGGAACGACTACGTGAAGAATCTTGACAAGTTGCAGATGCCTGCAGTCCTTTCGATGATGCAGACTGCCTACAACCGCCAGTACAAGTAAGTGTTGCCTCAGTGGCCACAAGGGGTAGTGATACCTCTTGTGGCCTTTTCTCTCTTTCTCGCTTTCATTCGCTGTATTCACTCACTCTATTCACACTGTTTTTGTATGTAATTCAGGAATATACTAGCATCATGTAGTAGTCACCGGAGGGCTCTTTCTGCAGGACACTGAGCGTATCAAGCATCTAGCGAAGGGATACTCTATGCAACAACCAAAGAAACCAAATATCATCTATATCCTAGCCGACGACATGGGCTATGGGGATATCTCTGCAAACAATGAGAACTGTCCCTTTGAGACACCATCACTGGATTCTCTTGCCAAGCATGGCCTTCGCTTCACCGATGCCCATGCAAGCTCTGCTGTCTGTACCCCCTCCCGCTACAGCATCATCACTGGGCGCTACAACTGGCGCTCGACCTTGAAGGAGGGAGTCCTCGGTGGCTACTCCTCTCCTCTTATCCCAGAGGACCGTACCACAGTCGCCTCCATGCTCAAAAAGTGTGGCTACCGGACAGAGGCCATCGGCAAATGGCACCTGGGCATGACCTTTCCCAAGCTCCCAGGATTTGTGGAGCAACCTGACTTTGCCCACAGTGAGGGCATAGACTTCACAGCAACCATTGGCAACTCACCCATAGCAGTCGGGTTTGACTATTACTACGGCATCAGCGGGTCCTTGGATATGCCACCCTACGTCTACATAGAGAATGACAGGTTTACCGCAGTTCCCGATCATGTTACCAAAGGGACGGGCATGGGGTACTGGCGCGAAGGACTCACAGCCCCTGGCTTTGTCCATGAGGAGGTCCTCGACCACCTCACCGACAAGGTATTGGCAAGTATCACTAAGCATAAAGAAAACCCTTTCTTCATCTACTTTGCCCTTCCAGCCCCCCATACCCCCATCCTTCCCCATCCCACCTTCAGAGGAAAGTCCAATACCAATGCCTATGGGGATTTCGTTCTTCACTGCGATGATGTGCTGAGAAGGGTCAAGGAACACTTGGAGAAAGAGGGTCTGCTTGACAATACCCTGATCATCTTTACCTCCGACAACGGCTGTTCCCCGATGGCTGACTTTGCCGAACTTGCAGAAAAGGGCCATAATCCCAGCTATCATTTCAGGGGAATGAAGAGCGACATCTTTGAGGGAGGGCATCGGGTGCCCCTGCTGTTGCAGTGGCCCAACAGACTTCCCCGAAACAGAGTCTGTGACCGCCTGGTCTGCCTCTCTGACCTGTTTGCCACCTTGGCAGACTATCTTGGCTATGCGATAGATCCTTCTGCTGCCGAGGACAGTGTAAGCAACAGGACGCTGTGGGAAGATCCCTCATCGGGTGAGGTACGTGATACGTTGGTGCACCAGAGCATCGATGGCTCTCTATCCATCCGCAGTGGAGACTGGAAGCTTGAGATGTGCCCAGGCTCCGGTGGCTGGTCACCTCCGATACCTGGTTCCGATGAAGAATCACTTCTTCCAAGCCTACAGTTGTATAACCTCGCAGATGATATCGGTGAACACCATAATGTGTATCTAGATCATCCTGCCATCGTGCAGGACCTGAAGGAAAGGCTGAGGAGCATCGTCACCGAGGGAAGAA
This sequence comes from uncultured Sphaerochaeta sp., assembly GCA_964617345.1. Taxonomy (GTDB): domain Bacteria; phylum Spirochaetota; class Spirochaetia; order Sphaerochaetales; family Sphaerochaetaceae; genus Sphaerochaeta. The sequence continues at coordinate 1,700 of CAZTXW010000095.1, forward strand.
GCACCGCTGGCCCTGCCCAGGAGAATGAGGGCTTGGCTGTATGGAAGAGTGTCTCCTGGTTGGTTGAGGCATAGGCTTTGCCAGGGAGAGCAGCCTCTTGTCCAGGTGGTTAAAGCCCTCTGTTTTTGTCTTGCCTCCATCAGAGTTTAGTTGTTGAGCATCAACGGCACGTGGTATACTCTATTCCAGCATGAGAAAAAAAGCCTTGTACCTGTCCAACTCAAAGACCTTTGTGATCTTCCTGTTGGTCTTTGTCATCTGTTTTGTCGTGCTTTTTTTCTCACAGAGCTGGATGCTGAAGACGGTCAGGGAGGAGAAGCAGGAGCAAAGCTATGCAATGCTGCGCCTTGCAAAGACCACTACCGACCTCTCCCTGGACCAGGCGTTCAAGCTTTCCCAGCTGTTGCTCCTCGACAATGATATTGCCAAGTTCATCTACCAGGGTGAGGTCGATGGAGGGTCACAGGATATCCAGACCATCATCGATGCGAAGATGCCGCTCCCTGTTGCCCGTAGTATCAGCAGCATGCTCGCTGAGATCTACATCTTCTCCCGGAAAAGTGGCTACCTGCTCTCTGCAAACAATGCCTACCTGGAACCCGAGAAGATGTATCCCACCCTGTTTGCCTTTGAGGATTTGAACTATCGTCAGTTCCGCTCGAAATATCTTACCGCCTCCTTTTCCCGCGCTTTCTTTGCCGAGACAGTCGCTCTTGTCGACGGCAGGGCGATGAAGGTCATCCCCCTGGTGCAGACATTCCCCCTCAACAGTCCATCCTCCAACTCAGGAAAGATCGTGATGCTGCTGGACAGCGAGTTCTTCTCCTCCATCCTTGCCGAACAGAGGGTAGGGGAGAACCTCACCTCCTTCATAACAGACGCTTCAGGTAAGCTCATCACCTATTGGGGGAGTGAGGACCTTGTGGTCGGCACCGACTACGAGGATGGTCAGCATAGGATAGAGGTGAGGGGACAGGAGTATGTGCTGTCAGTCCTCTCCTCGGATGTAAGTGGATTGCGATTCTTCTCCTTGCTCCCCCTGAAGGATATTTCAGCCATGATGAGCCCGTTGTGGACTGTGTTGACGTACCTGAGTATCGCAATGTTCCTCGTAATGGCAATTCTTGCCCTGTTCATCCTGCTGCGAAACCGTAGGGACTGGGTCGAGCTTTTTAGCTTGGCAAGCCAAGGGGAGAGCCTGCTTCCCTATGAGCAGGCCTTGGGCCATATCAAGGCGATCGTGGCTGAGGACCGCAACAAGGTAAGGATGTCGGGGGGGACCCCCTTCATTACCGACACCTTCTTCAGGCGTCTTATCCATGGGAAGATGGCCGATACCAGTGAGATCCAGGCAATGCTCAAGCTGGTGCAGGAGGACATCGACTTTTCCCAGGGCTTTGCCTATCAGATGGTCCATCTCGTCATTCACGATGTGAATGACATCCTCACCAGCGACAGGCTCGAGGATATCGACTTCACCAGGATTGCTGCCCAGAAGCAGGCCCAGAGGGCCTTCGGTGGGCAACACTTCCTCTATATGGATTTCTCTTTTTCTATTTGGATCATGCTCTGGCATCATGATGCCCCCTATCTTGATTCCCAGATTGACCTGTTCTGGAAGGAGTTCTCCCTGGTGGCCCCCACCTCCACCTCGATGGCTGTCAGCTCCTCCAAGGCAAGTCTCAATGAGATCTTCGATGCTACCAATGAGTGTAGTGAGGTGTTGCAGTCCATATCCAACGAGAAACAGGTGGAGGTGCTGCGTAGGTACTCCGATATTACCTTGAGGCGCGAGCGGTACCATTACACCACGGATATGGAGCGCAAGCTTTACTTTGCTGTCCTACGGGGAGAGGAAGAGTCCCTTGAGGAGATCCTGAAGCTGCTGGAGCAGGATAACTTTGTTGCAAGGAGCCTGGGTAGCGAGGAGACAGCCAACTTGCTACGGGTATTGTATGCCTCAGCTATAAAGCTATGCCAGGCGATGCATCATGAGGATACCCCCAAGGTGTTCACCACCTATGCCCAGGCCAAGCAATATTTCCTTGCCTTTGCCCAAGGGGTAAAGGGTGAAAACCAGGACAAGGAGGAGATTCTCATCCAGAAGATAGTTTCCTACATCCAGGAGCGCTATGACCAGTGTTCCTTGAACCTCTCTTCCATGGCAAGGGACTTTGCCATGAAGGAGAGCTTCCTCTACCACTTCATGCAGACAAGGATGCAGACCTCCTTTGCACAGTACTTGGAGGAGTACCGCCTCACACGGGCTGCAGCCTTGTTTAGCGAGAAGCAGATGACCATCACCGAGGTGACAGCCTTGTGTGGGTATGCCAATAGCCAGACCTTCAGGAGAGCCTTCAGGAAGCATTACGGGATGTTGCCTTCCGATTACCAGAAGACGGTGCTGTATAGGCAGGGGTCGTAGGGTGAAAAGGCAGGCATGTGCTTAGAAAAAGCTCAAACGCAAATCTGAATTCACCCATTACTTGCTGGACTTCCCTGTAGCTAGGTCCTATAGGCAAGAAAGCCAACAAGTCAGGAAGATAGAAGCTGAAGCTGAAAATGAGTGATGGAAAGAGAGATGCCTGAAGGGGTAAAAGAGGAACTGCGTTGCATAGGATTCCTATACTACGCAGTTCCTCTTTTCAATCTTGCTCATCCCCATGCATGTACCCCTTGAGGGTGCGTGGATGGGGGATGGCTCATATTTTTCTGCTTGCTACTCCTCTGCCTGCAGAACCCTTACGTTATCGAAGCCTCATAGATTCCCTTGATGGAAGAGGCGAGCTTCTTGTCGAACTCCTCATTGTTCATCTGGAACTTGAGGTCCTGGGAGAGAGCCCTGGAGAAGCTTGCGATGAGGCCATGATTCTTAGAAAGGAGGGTATTGGCTTCCTTCTGGCTATATCCACCTGATAGGGCTACGACACGCACCATGTGCTCTTCCTTCTGCACGTCTGCGTAGAAGTTGGGCAGGGTAGGTATGCTTAGCTTGAGCATCACCTTGTCATCGGCCTTGAGGAGGGCAAGCTGTTTGAACAGTTCCTCCTTCAGGATTTCTTCAGACTTCTGCTTGTCCTTGCTGTGGATATCCACTTCAGGCTCAATGATGGGAACCAAGCCGGCCTTCAGTATGATCTTGGCAACTTCAAACTGCTGTTCCACTATTCTTCTGATGCCTTGGGGATTGGCTTCCTTGATGACAGATCGCATCTTGGTGCCGAAAATTCCTTCTTTAGCTGCACGTGCCAACAACGTGCCCAGCTTTGGCATGGGCTTCATCATCTGTACTCCGTCAGCAAGGTCTGCAAGGCCCTTGTCCACCTTCAGGAAAGGGACTACTCCCTTATGCTTCCAGAGGTACTCTGAGGTTGGGACCCCCTCTATGCTGCGGTCCATGGTGTTTTCGAACAGGATGGCACCAAGGATATGGTCGCTTGTAAAGGCTGGGCTGGTGATGATTCTTGTGCGCATTGCATGGACAAGGTCGAACATCTCTTCATCATTGGAGTAGGAGTCCTCGGATATTCCATATTGCAACAGTGCTTTGGGGGTACTGCCACCACTCTGGTCCAATGCAGCGATAAAGCCTTTTCCTGTCTTCATACGTTCTAATTGTTCTGTGTTCATGGGTTCTCCTTCTTTGATAACCAACACACGTTCCTTGTTGGTATCATCCTAAAGATACTCAAATGTTCTTGTGCAAGCAAGTGAAGGCTCAGCGCCTTGCAAAGGCTGGGCATATCAGCTGTGCTCCTTTTCTGATCATTACACGATGCGAATGTAATTGCAAGTTTGTAAGTTGAGGTATATCATGGCTTTAGTGTCAATTTAATTGTACTGGAACATTTTTGGCTCCAGCTCTACACCATAAGCCAGGTGTGCTAGTTCTCAGAAGGGGTAACGTATGGAAAAGATTCTCTTTGCAGGGATGATCATATCGATCCAGCCCAGGATACGGCTGCTGAGGTCCTTTGACCAGGTTTCGCACTCCTACCTGGGGTATGCCCTTATAGTCTCTGATAGTGAAACCGGGAAGAACCTCCCCATAGGTATCGGCTTAGGGGCACAGGAGAAGCATCAGTTCAGGGTTGGCATGACCATTTCCGGTTCTTGCTCCTCTGTACTGGATCCTGATATGGAAAGTGTTGATTACTATCGTGTCTCAAAGCTGAAAATACTATCCGAAGTTCCTATCGATCAGAGATTCCCCCCTTGGGAGATTGTCCCTCCTCCAATTCCGGTCTATCGACAGCGTGGGCCAAGAAGGCTCTCTGCCAAAACGTATGAAAGTAGGTGCACATCCTGCATCTGGGGATGCAAGATGGCTGTTGAGATCATCATCGACCAGTGGAATCCAAGACAGAGAAAGTATCGGACGGAAACCTTCTGCTACGGTCCTAAGAACTGCAAGCTGTACGCTAGTGGCCCTATCAGGAGAGTTCCTGGAAGGAAAGGTATGGTATATGAGGAAGAGGATTGGGTGGATGAGATGCTGAGCTCCCATAGGGAGGAGGATGAATAGGCTCTCTCTTGGTTCTTGTGATAGCTGATCTATCCTTTACCAAAGCTTCATTCTTGGATCTAACCCTTTGCTTGTGTAACGGTCAGTGTTGCCCCTTGTGTCGAATGTAGGAAAAAGCTTCCCTCGGTGGTCCGAAGGAAGCTTTTTCTGTTGTTTTGTACTGATTCTTATCCAGTCTTATGATCTTGCCTCTTATGTCCTTAGGGCAAACTCCACCATCTGCTGCTTCGCATTGGCAATGTTTCCCCTGTCCAAAGACCTCTTGACCTTGGAGAGAATCTTCTGCCCCTCCAAGGGGGAGAGAGGGTTCTTGTCCAGTGCCTGGGCAAGGCTGACGCTCAGATCCAGGACCCCGTAGGCGGCCTGGATGTTTCCCATCTGGATATTCTCTATCAAGGCTGAGTCGAGTATCTCCAGCAGGAAAGGGGTTGTCACTACAGCCTGTTCCTCATCAAGGGTCAGGTAGTGAGGTGTATATCGCATGGCTTATATCCTTTAGGAACAGACGGTACCTCTCACCGTATATGAGCATTCCCGCCTGTCTTGTAATCAATATCGCCATAATAGGTTATTTTTTCAAGTAGTAGCAGTGCGTATTACTTTCATTTCCTATCATTGTAAGCGTTTCGTTCTTTCCATCCTTGCTTGCTGAGTACAGTATCTTTACGGGAAACTCCTTATTCCCTGAATCGATGGTGAATCCGTACCCCTCCCTATATGCAAGTTCAGCAAGCATTGGAGGCATTCCCTTGAATACCATGGTTGTGCTTGCCGACTCATTCTCGGCATGTTTCTGCTCTATGACAAACTTCAGGACTGGAATGTTGCCCATCTCCGCAAGGCTGGTCACACCCATAGCAGTATCCAGTTCCCACGTGGAGTTGTATAACCCCTTGAAGGTTACCTCTGCCTCTTCGGGAGTCGGCGGGGTGATGGGTTGGTAACTGCATCCATAGCAGCTGAAAGCCAGTATGAATACCAGTACGGTTGCGCTGACACTGAGCATGGCAACATGGGCCTTGCCCAGTGTCAGCTTCTTTTTCCTTGTCTCTGCCTTCTTTTCTGTGTTTTCACCCTTAGTCTCGGCCAAGTTCTCTTCTTGCATCTGTTTGCTCCTTATATTTGGTATGTAAGAGAGTGTCCACCCAGAAAAGGCTCTTGCATACTTATATAAGAAATCCATTTT
>CAZTXW010000096.1:0-7405 GCA_964617345.1 uncultured Sphaerochaeta sp.
TTGCAACGAAAGTAGGGGCCAAACGGGTGTTTCTCACCCATTTGTGCCATGATATATGTCACAGCAAGTTGGAGGCGGAGCTTCCATCCCATATGCATGTGGCCTACGATATGTTAGAGATTACCATAGGGGACTGATATGACCAATGATTCCGATGAGCTGTTCGGCGAACAGGATTTTGACCAGGAGAAATTGGAAAAGGAAGCTTCCTTACGCCCTGCCCTTGTCATTGAGAAGAGAGAAGAGAACCTGCCAGAAGCACCAGTAGAGCAGGAGGGTAGTATCGGACCGACACAGCCCTCGAGTGAGAAGAAACTCTACATCATCGACGGCTATGCCCTGATCTACCGCTCCTACTATGCCTTTATCAACAACCCGATGAAGGACCCCCAGGGCAACAACATCAGTGCCGTCTATGGGTTTTTCGCAACCCTGCTGAAGTTGCTTCGTGAGAATAACCCCGAATACATGGTAGTCGCCATGGATAGCCATGGCCCGACCTTCCGACATGAAATGTACGAGCAGTACAAGGCCAACCGGGATGCCGCCCCAGAGGACCTGCACTCCCAGGTCCCTATCATCAATGCTATCCTCAAGGCCCTTGAGATACCGATGGTTGCAATGGTTGGCTTTGAAGCTGATGACATCATAGCAACCCTCAGCCGAGAGGCAACAAGGCACAATATCGATACCATCATGTTTACCGGGGACAAGGATCTGCTGCAGCTTGTTGATGAGCATGTGTTTGCTCTGCGCCCTGCCAAGAAGGGTGAGAATGTCTACCGTCTGATGGGAAGGGCCGAAGTGTTTGAGGAGTTCGGTGTCCTGCCTGCCCAAGTGGTGGATTACCTCTCGCTTGTAGGTGACTCCTCTGACAATGTTCCTGGCGTAAAGGGCATTGGGCCGAAGGGAGCTTCCAAGCTTCTGCAGCAGTTCGGTACTCTCGAGGAGATCTACAAGAATATTCGTCTGTGCGCAAAGGGCGAACAGAAGAAACTCACCGAAGGTTCGGACCTGGCAAAGCTGAGCAAGTCCCTTGTCAAACTGAAAGGTGACCTGTTCACAGTCGATTCCTTTGACACCGAGGAGTATCTGCTGGATGACCTCAACTATACGGCCGCCATTCCCCTGTTCGTGGAACTGGGGATGAACAGCATCCCCAGGGAGCTTGAGAAGCTCGCCAACGGAGGAGTTGCTCCCTCGAAACAGGATGTGGTCAAGCAGGCGATGAAGGGCGCAGGAAAAGGCTCGTATGAAGCGGTAGTGACCCTCTTTAGGTTACAGGAACTGCTGGGTAAGGCAGAGAAGGAGGGGGGCGTCATAGCCTTCGACCTAGAGACAGACTCCCTCGATGCCATGGCAGCAACGCCCCTTGGATTCTCCTTTTCCTGGGTAGAGGGCGTTGCCTACTATGTCCCTATCATCAGCGAAGGAGAGCGACTCTTCTCCGATGAGGAGCTCAAGAAGGTCCTTTCTGAGTTTTTCGTTACCGGCAGGCTCTCCCTGGTTGGGCAGAACATCAAGTATGACTACAAGGTATTGGTGAATTGGGGGGTTGTGCCCAAGAGTCTTGTCTTCGATACCATGGTTGCCGCCTGGCTGTTGGATAGCACAGGGGTCTTCAACATGGACTACCTTGCAGAAAAGTACCTTGAGTACAAGAGTCTCTCCTACAAGGATGCCATTCCCAAGGGCAAGACTGTCGGTGATATTCCCCAGGAGCAGGCTGTCTTCTACGGAGCTGAGGATGCTGATATAACCTTCAGGCTCTACAAGCTCTTCACAAACCTCCTTGTTGCAAGGAATCTGATGAGTCTGATGGAAAATCTTGAGATGCCGCTCTTGCGAATCATTGCCAACATGGAGATCGAGGGCATTTTCCTGGACAGGAGGCTTCTGGAACCTCTGACAGAGGAATTTGAAAAAAGGATAGGTACCATTCAAGCGGAGATCTTTGCCATATGTGGGTGTGAGTTCAACCTCAACTCCCCCAAGCAGCTGCAGCAGGTGCTGTTTGTCGACCGTGAGATTCCCACCGGGGCAAAGACCAGGACAGGCTTCTCCACGGCAACCGATGTGTTGGAGCCCTTGAGTGAGACCTATCCTGAGGTCGCCCTGGTTCTGGAGTATCGGATGCTCAATAAGCTCAAGACTACCTATATAGACAAGCTCCCCCTTGATATCCTGGAGAGGACAGGGAGGATTCATCCTTCCTTCTCCCAGACCGGCACTGAAACCGGTCGCCTCTCCTGCAAGGACCCGAACCTGCAGAATATACCCGTCAGGACTGAGGAGGGAAGGCGCATCCGCTCCTCCTTTGTCCCCAAGGAGGGGTATGTCTTCCTTTCGGCTGACTATTCGCAGATTGAACTGGTAGTCCTTGCGCACATGGCCGATGACCCCGGCCTGAAGGGTGCCTTCCTCAAGGGAGTCGACGTGCACAGCTCGACAGCCTCCCTCATCTTTGATGTCCCCTTGGAAGAGGTGACAGGCGAGCAGAGAAGGGTGGCGAAGACCATCAACTTCGGGGTGATGTATGGCATGGGAGCGCACAGCCTTTCAGGGGATCTGAAGATTACCCACGCTGAGGCAAAGGCTTTCATCGACCAGTATTTTGCACGGTACAGTGCGGTCAAGGCATTCATTGAGAAGACTCGTGAGGAGGCTGCCCTCAATGGGTATGTATCGACCCTGCTGGGCCATACCCGTACCATCACTGAGATCAACAGCAGAAATGGGGTGGAACGGGCAAAGGCACAGAGGATAGCGGTGAATACCGTTATCCAGGGTAGTGCCGCAGATATCATGAAGGTAGCCATGCTCCGCATCGATGCGGCGTTGAAAAAGGACTCCCCTGACACCAAGCTGTTGCTGCAGATCCATGACGAACTGGTGTTTGAAGTTCCCGAAGCGGAGCTTGAGAAGGTACACTCCCTGGTACAGGAGGCGATGGAGGGCGCGGTGAAGCTGTCGCTTCCCTTGCGTGCGAGCATTGAGACGGGGAAGAGCTGGGGAGAGATTCACTGATGAAGGTCATTGGCCTGACAGGCAAGGCTGCAGCGGGGAAGAACATTGTCTCCGATGTGTTTTCCCGTCTTGGGTGTGCAGTCATCGACGTCGACCAGTTGGGGCGTCCTGTCCTGGAACAGAACCAAGCCCTGCTGGGAAAGACCTTTGGCCCTGGGGTCCTCAAGGAGGGCAAGGTCGACCGGAAGGCCTTGGGAACCCTGGTATTCTCCGATCCAAAGAAACTACAGGCTCTTGAGGCAATTACCCACCCGGCGATGATCGAGGAGTGCAAGCGCCTGATCGATAAGGCAGAAAAAGAGGGGAAAGAGGCCCTGCTCATCAATGCGGCTCTGCTGTATAGGATGGGGCTCTACAGGTTGTGTGACCATATAGTGTTGGTGAAGGCCCCGCTTCTGAGCAGGTTCCTACGCTCCAAAAAGCGTGAAAACACCACCTTGAAGAAATTTATGGCGAGAGAGAGGGCACAACAGGACATAAGGGCGGATGTATTTCCAGCATCCCTGCCTGTTTACATTCTTCGTAATGGCTCTGATAAAGCGTTAATTCATCGACAAGTCACTGCGTATTGTGCTACGATAGGAATCGGAGTTTCATCGGCAAGATGAAACAATTGTATTATGAGGGTTTGAAATGAAGAAATCGGTTCGGATACACTTGCTGGTTATTACAACGGTTGTGGCAATCTTTGCCTTTGCAGGGATATGGTACCTGCGTCCTGGTGTTCCCAATGAACTGTTAGAGCAAGCCCGGGCACGGCAATTGCAACCCTTGTTGGAAATAGAAGAACCCATACGAAAGCCAGTGGCAGAGCCTGTTGCCCAGGCGCCTGTCGACAAGAAGGCCCTTGCTGATGAGTTGCTTCCAACCCTTACCGACCAGGTATCCCGTTCCCTGGAAGGTCCCTTGTATGAAAAACTAAAAAAACAATTTGCATCCGATGAGGGCTTTGTTGCCCAGATATCCGCCAGACTTGCAAAGACCCTCGATCTGGGGGTTCGACCGTCAGCAGAGGTGGCTCCTGCGATCCCACAAGGCTTGCAGGCCGATTTCGCCCAGCAGGTAGAGGCGTTGCGTACCGAGCTGCTTGCCACCCTTGCCGAGGGACAGAGTTCATTTTTCTTCCAGATCGAAGACATGCTTGATGCACGGCTTGGGCGATTGGAGGATGATTTGCGCTCCGAGATGCAGGCATATGTTCCCCAGATGGTCGATAGGATGATCCCATCCCTGGTTGAGATGCTCGTCAAGGAGCTGGATGCCAATAAGGAAACCTATCTTCCCTACCTTGCCCAGGAGCTTCAGCCGTATCTGGAAGAGGGACTTACCGAGGAGCAACTGGTCCTGCTGTATGCTTCATACCGCGACCAGATAGTGACGGACCTGGTCCCTGCTATCCTTGCAGCGATGGAAGAGCCTGCAAGGAAGGAGGTCGCTGCGATGGTGGAAGCTATCAAGACTCAAGTAGCTCCTGTGCCTGCACCTCCTCCGACGATGACGAGTTTTGTGAAACCTCTAGTGATGCAAGCCCCCGTAGTTGAGGCAAGCCCTATCCCCACACCCCCTAAGGTGGTTGATGAGGCTAAGGTCGTGGACCCCAAGGCTCCTGTTGTTGAAGCCTCTCCTGTGCCCACACCTCCTTCTGTGGTAGGTGTGACGAAGGTTAAGCAGGCACCTGTTGTTGAGGCTGCACCTGTGATCACTCCACCTGCGGTTGTAGAACCCAAGACCCCCCCGGCTCCCACGGTCATGACTCCAAAGGGTGTGGTTGTGAAACCCGAGCCTATCCTTGCCCCTCCCACATTCACGCCTGCTGAGGATGCGGTGGAGGTGTTTGTAGATCCTGTTACCTATGAGCAGAAACGTACTGAGATCCGTACCAAGGCAATACAAGAGGTCCTCGACAGGATAAACGCTCTGTAGCATCCATCACTCTTTAGGATAGCTACTGCTCGTACCTTCCACGGTAGTGAAGTTCCACACATCGCATCCGCTGCTCTCTTGCAGGTAGCCTTCGGTGAGGGGAACTTTCCCTCCTCCCTGAGGCAGGTCTACCGCGTAGAGGGGCATGGCAAGGCCAGAGAGCCTTTTGCGTAGCTCCTTCTCCAGGGCAAGGCCCCGTTCCAGGGGAACCCTGAAGTGCGAGGTCCCCTCCACCAGATCCCCCTGGAAAAGATAGTAGGGCTTTATCCTCGAGAAGATGAGCTTGTTGCACAGCTCTTCAAGGGTATCAGCACTGTCATTCACCCCTTTGAGCAGGACGCTCTGATTCATTGCAGGGATTCCTGCATCAACAAACATACCCACCGCAGCGATCGCTTGCGGCGTCAGTTCCCTTGGATGGTTGAACTGGGTCATCAGGTAGAATGGAGCGGTATCATACCTCTTGATGATCGCAATAAGGGCAGGGGTTATCCTTGCAGGATTGGCAGCCGGCATCCTGGTGCAGAGCCTGATGACCAGATCTTCCCTTGATTCCCTGAATATAGCGATGAGCTCTTCGATCTTGCTGTCGGGGAGGGTCATCATATCCCCTCCGGTCAGCAATATCTCCTTCACCTCCCTATGCTCTCCTACATAGGTGGCGGCCTGCTGTATCTCAGCTCTTGAGGCAGGGCCCTGGAAGGTGCCGGTGAAGCGCCTGCGAAAGCAATGGCGGCAATACATGGCGCAGATGTCTGTCACCAGGAAGGCAACGCGGCTGGGATAGCGGTGGATAAGACGCTCTGTAACCGAGTGCTCCCGCTCTGAGAGGGGATCGATATGTTCATCCTCGAGGTATTCACCCTCATCGATGGTGGGGACTACCTGTATGCGTAGGGGGTCTTTGGGGTCATCCTTGTCGATCAGGGAGAGGAAGTAGGGGGGTATGGCTAGGGGGAGGACTCCCGTAAGGGTGTCGAAGGCTCGTTCCTTATCGGTGAGCTGTAGGTGCTTTCCCAGGATGGCTAGGGTGGTGATGGGTTCTTCATGCATACCTGTGGTGTACCCCAAACTGCGATTTTCGTCCAGCCTTTATGCAAACCCTTCCCCCGAAAGCCAATTTCCATGATACAATTCGGTCATATGTTCCAGGAAAAGGAGAGTGGTATGGCTGCAGAAAGCAAGAAGGAGAAGAAGGGGCTGAAAGGCTACTATCTGACAACATTTCTTATCGGACTAGGGTTCTTCACCATGGGGTTGATGGATCCCCTGTACGATACCTATGTCCCTATCTTCCTTGAGAAGTATGTCTCTTCCAAGGCCCTGATCGGCACCATCATGACACTGGACAATATGTTGGCCATCCTGCTCATCCCTGTATTCAGTGCTATCAGCGACCGCACCCATACCAGGATTGGACGTAGGATGCCCTTCATCATCATCTGCCTGCCTGTTACGGCTGTAGCCTTTGGCCTTGTCCCCATTGCAGCACTTATCGGGCTGTGGTTGCTCATTGCCCTGGTCTTTGTGCTCAACCTCTTCAAGCAGGCAGTGCGCGGACCTGTTGTAGCACTGATGCCTGATATGATCCCAGGTGAGTTGCGAAGTGAAGCCAATGGAGTGATCAACACCATGGGTGGTGTTGCAACCATCGTCGGAACGGTGGGACTGGCAAGGCTGATGGACGTTCCCATCACACTGCCCAAGTTCGGTCCGACCAAGGATGTCCTTGCATTCCCCATCGCTTCTGTGCTTGTAATCATCGCAGTCCTGCTGCTGTTCTTCTTCGTGAAGGAGAAGCAGGCGATTAACAGGGAGGATTCTGACAAGAAGGAGCCTGTCCTGCATTCGCTGAAGGTCATCTTTGCAGAGAAGGACAAGAGCGCTCTCTTTATCCTGCTCTCCCTTCTGATGTGGTTTATCGGGTATCAGGGAATTCTCCCCTTTGTCGGTCTCTACTCAAAGGATATCCTGCAGACTACCAGTGGGACTGCCTCCCTTGCTGCCGGCATGGTCGGCATAGCCTATGCCATATTTGCAATCCCTTCAGGTATCATTGCCCATAGGGTCGGCAGAAGGCGGACCATCCGAACCTCCCTGCTCATGCTGGTGGGAATCCTCACCTTCATCTTCTTCCATGATCCGCTTACCTCAACGATGGGAGCTGCCTTCAGGCAGTACACCTTCTGGGCACTGCTCTTTCTCTTTGGCATCTTCTGGGTCTCTGTTGTCACCAACAGCTTCCCGATGCTCTGGCAGATGTCCACCTATAAGACAGTCGGTATCTATACCGGCCTCTACTATTTCTTCAGCCAGCTGGCATCCATCATTTCCCCTCCCATCACTGGTGGGTTCATCGATCTCTTTGGCTTTAGGGCAATCTTCCTCTATGGTGCAGGCTCCATGCTCATCGCATTTTTCCTGATGAAACATGTCAATAGGGGTGAGCCTGAGG
>CAZTXW010000097.1:0-7351 GCA_964617345.1 uncultured Sphaerochaeta sp.
TAATTCTAAGTTTGGTCTTTACTGCAGCCTTTGCAGAGGGAACCAGTGAAAAAGCCCCAGCCAATCAGAAATTGGTAGTTGGATTTGCTCAGATCGGACAGGAATCAGGATGGAGAGGGGCTGAGACCACATCCATTACTTTCTATGCCGCCCAGAACCTTGATACTATCCAGTTGCATTTTGCTGATGCACAGCAGAAGCAAGAGAACCAGATCAAGGCCGTTCGTTCCTTCATCCAGATGGGTGTTGATGTAATTGGACTTGCCCCTGTTGTTGAAACTGGCTGGGAAACCGTTCTCAAGGAAGCCAAAGAGGCTGAGATTCCTGTAATCTTCGTCGACCGCATGGCTAATGTTCCTGCCGACCTCTATGCATCATTCATCGGTTCAGACTTTATCGATGAAGGTCAGAAAGCCGCTGCCGAGATGATCCGTTTGCTGAATGGCAAGGGCAAGGTTGTCATGCTTGAAGGTACCGTTGGTGCTTCTGCTGCCATCGATCGCCAGAAAGGATTCCTCGAAGGCATTGCAAAGGCTCCTGGCATCACCGTTATCGCTCGCCAGAGTGGTGATTTTACCCGTTCAAAGGGTAAGGAAGTCATGGAATCCTTCTTGAAGAGCTATCCTCAGATTGACGGGGCATATGCTGACAATGATGACATGATGCTCGGTGCTATCGAAGCAATGAAAGAAGCAGGAAAGAAGCCTGGTTCCCAGATCAAGACCGTATCCGTCGATGGAGTCAAAGGTATTTTTGAAGCCATGGTTGCCGGCGAAGCCAACGTAACCGTTGAGTGTAACCCACTGCTCGGACCTCAGTTCTTCCAGGCTGCTGCCGATCTTAAAGCTGGGAAGTCTGTTCCCAAGTGGATCAAGTCCAATGAAAGTGTATACCGTCAGGAAACAGCTGCCGCTGACCTTCCTACCCGTCTTTACTAAGAAGAGTCTGACGTAGGTCAGAAGCGTTTTGCAAGCCGCTCTGCCAGTTCAGGGCGGCTTTTTGGAGGAACCATGAACCAGAAACTCATTGAAATGCAGCACATCTCCAAAAGTTTTCCTGGAGTCAAGGCCCTCAGTGATGTCCCCTTCACCCTAGGAAAGGGTGAGATCCATGCATTGTTGGGAGAGAATGGAGCTGGAAAATCTACACTCATAAAAGTGTTGACCGGTGTCGAGCATCGTGATGAAGGTATAATCCTGTTGGAAGGAAAGCCCATCAACGCCCGCACTCCCCAGGAAGCTCAGAGGCTTGGCATCAGTACGGTATACCAGGAGGTCAATCTTTGTCCAAACCTCTCTGTGACTGAGAACATCTTTATCGGAAGGGAACATAAGAAAAAAGGATTCATCGACTGGGAGTATGCAAACCAGGCATCTGAGAAGCTTTTGAAGATGTTCAATCTGGACATCGATGTGACCCAGATCCTATCTCGCTATTCTGTGGCCATCCAACAGATGGTTGCTATCGCGCGGGCTGTAGATATCTCAGCGAAGGTGCTAATCCTCGATGAACCTACCTCCAGCCTATCAACTGTTGAGGTCCAGGAACTCTTCAAGATCATGCGCATGCTCAAGGACCGTGGTATGGGCATTATCTTTGTCACCCACTTTCTTGATCAGGTCTATGGCATCTCCGACACCATCACCATCTTGCGCAACGGTGAGTATGTTGGCACGTATCCTACAGCACATCTCCCCCGTATCCAGTTGGTGGGTAAGATGATCGGCAAGGAATATTCTGAAATCGACGAAAAAGCCTCGGTGTTCCAGCAACAGAAAAAAGAAAAAGAAGTTGTCATGGAGCTTACAGAGGCTTCCAGTGCCCATATCAAAGGCATCAACCTCTCCTTGAGAAAGGGGGAGGTCATGGGCTTTGGAGGTCTTCTTGGATCAGGTAGAAGCGAAACTGCGCGCATGTTGTTTGCAGCAGACCCACTGCTGGAAGGAACCATTGAGATACGGGGGAATACCGTTCAGATGAAATACACCCTAGATGCCATTCGTAATGGAATCGCTTTTTGTCCGGAAGACCGCAAGAGCGACGGTATCATAGGAGAGCTTTCCATCCGTGAGAACATAGTCCTTGCCCTCCAGGCAAAACGGGGGGTATTCAAAACCATCTCACATGCAGAAGCTGAAAGCATTACTCAGGAATATATAGAAAAACTCCAGATAAAGACACCTAGCACTGATCAGCTGATACGGAACCTCTCGGGTGGGAACCAACAGAAAGTTATCCTTGCCCGATGGCTGGCTACCGATCCAACCCTCCTGATCCTCGATGAGCCGACACGAGGTATAGATGTAGGGACCAAGGCGGATATCCAGAGGATGGTAATCTCCCTTGCTGATGGAGGAATGGCTCTGGTCTTCATTTCTTCAGAAATTGATGAGATGCTCCGTTGTTGCAATCGCATGACAATTATGCGGGACAAGCAGCAGGTAGGGGAATTGGTGGGGAGCGAAATAACCGAAACTGCCATCATGGAATGCATAGCTGGAGGAGTCGAATGAAAGAGGCAATGAGAAAACTGACAAGGTTGCAGGTCTTCTGGCCTTTGGTAATCTTCCTTGGGATTCTGCTTCTCAATGGATTGGCATCAGGGGGGGAGTTCTTTCGGTTGCAAATCGTCGATGGGCACTTGTACGGAAGGGTCATTGACATATTTCGTAATGGCAGCAAGCTGATGCTTCTTGCCCTAGGGATGACTATGGTTCTTGCAACAGGAGGGACGGACATCTCCGTAGGTTCCGTAATGGCAATATCCGGCGCTGTAGCATGCACCATAATTGAAGGATCTCTTTTCACTTTTGCCAACGGAAATGTTGCATTTGCGATTATTGCTGCCATCATGGCAGGGATGATCTGTGGTTCGTGGAACGGGTTCCTTGTTTCCAAGATTCAGATGCAACCCATTGTCGCCACTATGATCCTCCTGGTAGCCGGACGTGGGATAGCTCAGCTGATATGTGAGGGTCGTATCGTAACCATCAATTCACCTACCTTCTATTACATCAATGGTGGGTATATTTTTGGACTACCTTTCCCTGTATATATCGTGGCGTTTTTGACTTTGCTCGTGCTTTGGGGAGTGCGAAAGACAGCCTTCGGCCTCTATGTGGAAAGCGTAGGGTGCAATGCCGAAGGGAGTCGCTTCTCTGGCATAAACAGCTCGCGAATCAAATTTTTCATTTATGTGCTTTGCGGAACCCTTGCAGCGGTAGCAGGCCTTATAGAAAGTGCCGGTATCAAGGGAGCTGATGCCAACAATGCAGGCTTCATGATCGAACTTGATGCCATTCTGGCCGTTGCCATAGGTGGTTCGTCGCTCTCTGGTGGTCGGTTCTCCCTGTTATCCAGCTTGGTAGGGGCTCTGATCATTCAAAGCATAACAACCTCCATCCTCAGCCTTGGAGTTGCCCCTGAGGTCAACCTGGTGGTTAAGGCAGTGGTTGTCATCGTTATCTGTCTTGCCCAATCACCGGTATTTCAGCAAAGTTTTGCTGAGCTCAAATCCAAATTCAAGAAGCAGGAGGTTTCTGCATGATCCATACAGGAAAGAGGAATTTCTTTCGTAAGAACCTATCCTTATTCATTACATTGGGCTTGTTTGTCCTCTTGTTCTCTTCGGTAATGGTCATCGGTTCGATGCGGTCGAACCGATTCAAGTATATTCCAGTATTTTTTAACTTGCTCAACGATAATGCCTATCTTCTCATCGCTTCGGTCGGCATCATGTTTGTACTCATTACGGGTAATATTGATATTTCCGTAGCATCAACCTTGGCATTCTCTGCAGTGCTCTCTTCCTATCTGCTTCGCTTGCTCTGGCCTGCATGGGTAGTGATACCTGTAGTACTACTCATTGGATTTTCCTTTGGGTCCCTCATGGGATTTCTCATCGAGAAGTTCAAGCTTCAGTCCTTTATCGTATCGCTTGCTGGACTCTTCTTCCTGCGAGGGATGTGTGCAGTAGTGAGCCAGGAGTCCATTCCCATCGAGAATGAGTTTTACCGTACTGTTGCCCAGGCTAAGATCACCTTTGGAAGTGTGAGGTCATATGGAAAGGTCAACATCTATCTGTATGGGTTTGTCGCCATTGCCGTTGTAATTATTGCATTGTACATCCTCCGCTATTCGAAGTTTGGGCGAAGCGTCTATGCAATCGGTGGCAGTGAGCAGAGTGCACGTCTGATGGGTTTGCCCGTAAGTAGAGTCAAGGTATTGGTCTTTGGCATCAGTGGATTCTGTGCCTCCCTTGGTGGAGTCCTTTTTAGTTTCTACACGCTCGCTGGCTATGCACTGCAGAACCTGGGCTTGGAACTTGATGCAATATCATCAGCTGTAATCGGAGGCACGATGCTCTCCGGAGGTGTCGGTAGTGTTGTGGGAACAGCCTTTGGAGTCTTGATCCAAGGGACTATCCAGACGATAGTAACGTTGTTGAACCTGAATGCCTGGTGGACAAAGGTTACTATCGCTGTCCTGTTGTGTGTCTTTGTTATCCTGCAACGAATAATTGCGATGCAAAATGACAGATGATACGGTTCGGAGATGTTTTTCTGGAAAGTTGATCCAGCCATGGTAAGATAGTGAGCATGAGTCTGAAGCAAGCAATGAACAATCTACCGTTCAGGACAAAGATGATGTATTCCTATCTGATCATCTCTTTGGCCTCTTTTTTGGTGTTTGCTTTTGCTAGTGGGGGGATTGTCACCAGGCAACTGAGAAGATCTGCAACTGTACAGACCGAGCAGACCATATCGCAGGTGGAAAATTCCATATCGGTATATCTGCAGACCATGGAGCACCTCATAGATTATGTATCACTGCTTGCACTGGGAGAGACCTCTGATCTTCCGATGCATTTTGAAAAACTTCATTATGCCAATCCTGAGATAGCGGGTATCTTGTTTGCCAAGGCTGATGACAGCTTTGTAAGTAATGGTCTATCACGGGTTTCCCGCGACCCCTTCAGCAATGAGTCTTGGTTTATGCAGGCAAAAAAAGCAAATGGCTCCCTGGTGTTGCTTCGTTCCAATGCAGGCAGAAACATTACTACAGAGGATGTCTTCAGTATTGATGATGTATTCTCCATCGCAAAGGCTCTGGTAGATCCTGTGACAAAAGCCTTTCGAGGGGTAGTCCTTTTTGATGTGCGTCATGATATCATCCGTAACTCCATCAACAACGCAAGTATTGGTAAAGAGGGATTTGTCTTTGTTCTCGATGACCAAAATGAAATGGTCTACGCCCCTGTCAACTCTGTTGTGCATAGGGTAAATCCCCTCTGGCTAACAGGAAAAAATGCCTCAGTAAGTGTAGATATAGAAGGGAATAGATACTATCTGCAATCCAAGATAAGTCAAACTTCCGGGTGGCAGGTAGTAGGAGTGTTCCCAGCTAGCGAAGTTCTCCATGATATGACTACTACTGTGTATGTTATGGCTATCAGCTTGTTGGGGGCTTTGCTCAGTATCGCCATACTTTCCTACGTGCTTTCAAATACGATAACCAAGCCTCTATCAAAATTGCAAAGGCTCATGGAGCAGGCTGAGGCAGGTGATTTCTCTGTCCAGTTTAACAGCCGGTATACTGATGAGGTGGGATCCCTTGGACAGAGCTTCAACCATATGGTTGCACAGATCGAACAGCTGATACAGCAGGTCTATAGTGAGCAGAAGAACAAGCGCAACGCCGAGTTGAGAATTCTACAGGAACAAATAAAACCCCACTTCTTGTACAATACCTTGGATACTATCTCCTGGCTTTCACGCGAAAATGGTGCTGAAGATGTAGTTTTGCTCGTTGATGCCCTGACGAGCATGTTCCGTGTAGGTCTCTCTAAAGGAAGGGAAACGATCACCATCAAGGAAGAGATATCCCATGTATCCAGCTATCTCTATATCCAGCAGATACGCTACAGTACCAAACTTTCCTATGAGATCCACGTGCCACAGGAGCTTGAAAACTACATGGTCCCAAAGCTCATATTGCAACCCTTGGTTGAGAACGCCATCTATCATGGCATTAAGCAAAAACGGGAGAAGGGGCTCATCTCGGTGAATGTAACCCTGGACGATGGAGTGCTGGGGCTACAGGTTCGTGATACTGGTTCCGGCATTGATGAGGTGACATTAGTAGCCTTGCAAGAGCAATTGCAAGGAAGGTCTCGCAGCGAGGATAGTGGATTCGGCCTCTTTTATGTAAACGAGCAGGTAAAGTTGAGTTGTGGAGCAGCATATGGTGTTGTCCTTGATAGCGTGAAGGGGGCCTGGACTACCTCTACCGTATATGTCCCCGCTAGGCTAAAGGAGTCCCTTGATGAAAAAAATTAGAGCCTTGATAGCTGATGATGAGCTTATTATCCGACGAGGATTACAAACGTTGCTTGCAAAGGATCCCACCATCGAGGTTGTTGGTGAAGCTGAGGATGGAGAATTGGCCCTTGCCCTGTGTAAGGAGACAAAACCGGAAATTGCATTTGTCGATATCAATATGCCATTTCTCGATGGTCTTTCCTTCATAGAATTGCTCAGGCAGATGAGTCTTTCAACTGTGGTCATCGTCATATCCGGATACGATGATTTTGAGTTTGCACGCAAGGCCATCGAGCTCGGGGTATTTGCGTATCTGCTCAAGCCAATACAGGAGACCAGCTTCTTCGAGACATTATCCGAAGCAAAGAAAGAGTTGCATAAGAGCCAAGAGGCAGAGGCGTACTTGCAATGGGCAAAGGGACAGCTTTCCAAGAACAAGGAGGCCCTCACCTCCTATTTTTTGCATGCCTTGCTGTCAGGGAGCTATGAAGAGGAGGAAATTGTTCAGGAGATGAAGTATCTTGCCATACAGGTCCCTGAGAATTTTTCTCTTTTCCTTGTCAATATAACCCACAAGACCCTGTTCTTGGATGGAAATGATTGGCAAGATTCTCTCTTGTACTTTGCGGCAAAGGAACATGCTCTCACACTCTTCCCACAAGGGACCTTGTGCTACCGAAATGGTAGCAGTGAGATGGTTCTCCTTTGTGGAGCTCTCCCGTTTGAAGAGAGAAAGATCTTGTTGGATGCCTTGCAAGAGAATCTTGGCAAGCAGGTTCCCTCTGAGCTTTTCTCGGTCTCTACAAGGGGTGAGGGTTACCTGGCTATTGCGGAGAAGTTTGCATGCCTGGAGGAGGAACTGACCCAGCTGAAGCAATTGCCCCGGACAATGGTTCAGGCTCAAAGTTATCTTGCAAAGCATTTCTGGCAAAATAGTATCTCTTTGAGTGAGGTGGCAGACCATGTGCAGGTTACCTCCCAGCATCTGAGCAGGCTTTTCAAGTCCTCTCTCAATGTTACCTTTGTGGAGT
>CAZTXW010000098.1:0-7332 GCA_964617345.1 uncultured Sphaerochaeta sp.
TTCAGTGAGAGATTCCAACAGGAACTGGTGCGTTCAGGTGTATTGGATTGGGAAGCGATCAAGGAGCGGAACGTAACGTTCCACTCCTTGAGACATATGGCCAATACGCTGTTGCGTGGTTCAGTTGATGAACACGTGCTACGCATGACCATCGGACACAGCAGTGAGCAACTCTCCGACCTCTATACCCACTTGAGCCAACGGGGTCTGAAGAGTGTGGCCCTTGCCCAACTGAACAACATACTGCCTTTGTTGGAGGGAGACAGTGCTAATACCCCTCAAGTCTAAGATACCGGGCAGTCAAGCTGATCTGGTTGTCCAAGAGACCGGGCAAGGGACCTGCGTAGAGCAATTCTCCGCCCTTCTCTCCCCCTCCTGGCCCTAGGTCGACTATCCAATCGGCCTGCTGGATCAGTTGCAGGTTATGTTCAACGACAACCAAGGTGGCTCCCCTACGCACAAACTCCTGAAGCAACTTGATGAAATTCTCTACATCCTTCGGGTGTAGACCGATGGTAGGCTCATCCATAAGAAACAGGGTCTTTGTTGGTTCCTTGGGTAAGGTAGTCAGAGCCTTTGCAAGCTTGAGCCTTTGTGCCTCACCGCCAGACAAAGTGGGAAGCGTCTGTCCAAGCTGCAGATAGCCAAGTCCAACATCCTGCAGGATGGTGAGCCTTTGTTGTAGGGATGATGAGCCGGTAAACAACAGAGATGCTTCCTCTACGGACAGGCTCAGGATGTCGTGGATGGAGTGGCCTTTGTATAAGACTGAGAGGACTTCAGCAGAGAACTGCTTTCCCTTACATTGGGGACATGGCACTTGCCTGTCTGCAAAGAATATCAGGTTGCTGGTAATGGTCCCCAATCCTTCACACTGCTCACACCTTCCCCCAGGTGAATTGAATGAGAAGCTTTTGGCTGTCAGTTCAGGATTGATGGTTTTTGCCACTTTGGCGAATATCTCCCTGATGGCTGTATAGAAACCCAAAAAGGTAGCAATAGTCGAGCGTTTCATAGCCCTAGGGAGGGGTTGGTCGATCAGCAGGATCTCATCAAATTGTTTGGAGAGATTTCTGTCCTTAGCCAAGACATCGAAGACAAGGGTCGACTTCCCTGATCCTGATAACCCAGTTACCACTGTAAACAGACCAAGGGGAAACTCCACATCCAGATGCTTGAGATTATGCAACGTGGCATTTTGAACTTGCAGATACCCTTTCATTGGTATTCTAGGTATCCTGCCGACCTTATTCTGTTCTTGCAGATAAGAACTGATGAGTGATGCAGGGTTGTTTCTCACTTCTCTGAGGGTACCACTGGAGAGGAGAAGCCCTCCATGCCTTCCCGCCCCAGGTCCGAGTTCGATGACATGGTCGGCTTCCTTGATGACAGAGATGTCATGTTCGATGACAAAGACTGAGTTCCCCTTGTCCCGAAGCATCTTCAGTTTGGAGATGAGTTCTTGTGTATCACTTGGATGCAGACCTACTGTCGGTTCATCAAGGATATAGATGATGGAGGTCAGATCGGAATCCAATGAGGATGCCAACCGTAACCTCTGGGTCTCCCCTGCACTCAGGGTAATGACCTGCCTGTCGAGGCTCAGGTACCCTAGCCCTACCTGCAAAAGGTTCTTGATTTTGGTAGAGAGGTCGAGAAGATAGGTGCCTATCAAAAGGTGCTGTTGCCTTTCAAGTGTTCCAGCAAGATTTTCCAACCACGCCAACAGCGATTGCAGACTTAGTTCTGAGAGTTCAGGAAGTCTCGTACCCATGACTGTTGCAGTTCGGGAAAGGTCGTTCACTCTTTCACCGTTGCAAGATGTACAGGTTCTTTGCACCAGGTAGCCTTCAGTTTCCTTCGTAGGGCGCTTATGTTCGTCCAGCCTCCTGAGCAGTACGGTAGATAGCCCTTCGAACTTACCTTCCTTTGTTGTCTTTGGAGGTGTTCTGGGAGGAAGCAGATCTCTACTTTTCTCATTATCGGTGCCATAGAGCAGCAAGGCTCGCTGAGCTGGCGAAAATTCAGCAAGGGCAATACCATCTATCGGAGGAAGTCCATAATAGGAAAGGGCTCTGCCAAACAGCTCTATCTCGTACTCCTTATAGCGATGTTTCCAGAGCCTGACAGCTCCTTCTTCGAGGGTGAGGGTCTCATCAAGCAATGCTGTGAAATCGACATCCCACACTACACCCAGTCCCTGACAGGCCGGGCAGGCTCCTTCCTCTGTATTGAAGGAAAAGTGTGAAACAGTAAGCTTGGATACCTTGTGCCTGCAGGAAGGGCAGGTAGTAAAGACATTGTAGGAATCCTTGGTCTTGACCACCTCATCGACTGAGGTGTCCTGCGTGAAGGCACAGTTACAGTGGCTACAGGATCGCAAACATAGTTTCTCAAATATCATGCGCAATCCTGTGTAAAGGGCCGTGACAGTGCCGACTGTTGAACGAGGGTTCCTGTTCTTGTATGTTTGCGAAATGTGAATTGCAGGAGAGAGGTGTCTGACGGATTCCACGTTGGGTTTTTCAATGCCAATGAATCCCATGGCTTCAAGATACTGGCGTTGGGCCTCTTGAAAAATGACATCAAAGAGCAGCGTTGTCTTTCCCGATCCCGAGACACCGGTAAACACAACCAGCTTGTCACGAGGGATGGCAAGTGAAAGATGGTTGAGGTTTTTTTCGTATGCTCCTTGGACGATGACATATTCTTTCATTGCCCTATTCTAGGAAGAGTGTAGTGCTCGGACAAGGGTGATGAGCTACGTTTTACGCAGTTTTAGTATTTTTTACTACAAAGTACTGTATGGATCGGGTATTCAGGGAAAACAGAATTCTTTCCAATCTTGACAACTTTAGCATTTCGTCTAAATAGAACTATTCTAAGAGAGCACAAATATGCACCAACCATGAATAGAGTGCATGAAATGCAGTTTCTGGAGGGTCAGCTAGTTTCATTGAAAAGTATGACGTGCTACAGTTGGGTAACCATTTCTATCATGACTATAAGGAAGAAGAGATGAAACTTGCAGTTCTCAGTGATGTTCATGGAAATTTCAGAGCACTTGAAGCAGTGCTTTTGGATGCAAAAGCACTAGGTGTTGACCATATACTGTTTCTTGGTGACCTAATTTTTATGGGGCTCGATCCCCAGCCCTGTTTTGATCTGCTGACGGCAAACAAGCCCCTTGTTACCATAAAGGGAAACACTGATTCCAATATTGAGGGGATAAAGGCTACCAACCCAACCTCCGATGAAGAAAAGGCATGGCGAAAGTTTGTCCGATATACGGATATCCGTCTGAAACCGGAAGCGAAGGCAGTGATCAAGGGGTGGCCGATTGTGCAGAGGGGTGAGATTGGAAATGACCCCTTCATCTTTTGTCATGGAAGCCCCTACTCCTATAATGAAGCTATCACCGAGGATATTGATCCTTCTTCAGAACTCTATACGAAGCTGATGGCAGAGGATGCATCGGTCATCTTGTGCGGGCACACCCATATTCCTGCTGATTTTGTCCTTGGGAATAAGCGTATTATCAACCCAGGGGCCGTCGGTTACTCATTTGACGGCGATGTTCGCGCTTCGTACGCCTTCCTGGACATTCACAGCAACAAGATCAATGCAACCATACGTCGCATTGAGTATGAGCGCGAAATTTACATGAGTGAAGTCAGGCATGCCAGCCATAGTTTCAAGTTTTTCTCCAGCGTGCTGTATGCCTTGGAGCATGGTAAGCCGGATCCCAACTACTAGAGCACCACTATTGTCTTGATAAGGTAGGAAGTGTAAAGCAGGTATACAAATACCAAGAAGGCGCCTTCAAATCGGTTGATCCTTCCCTTCCTACCCCTAAATCCATATCCAATGAAAAACAAGGAAACGGTAAGTATTGCCATGAGAGTCATATCCCTGTAGACAGTTGCACTCTCAAGGGCAAAGGGATGGATCATCCCTGCAATACCAACTACGCCTAGGGTATTGAAGAGGTTGGACCCTATGACGTTGCCTATGGCAATGTCATGCTCACCCTTCTTTGCCGCTATGATCGAAGAGGCCAGTTCGGGAAGGGATGTCCCGATGGCAACTACGGTAAGGCCTATGATGGTGTCACTGACACCAAAGTGTTGGGCTATCTCAACTGCAGCATAAACCAGGATCCTTGAACTGACGATGAGTACGACCAGACCGGATAACAACATCCAAATCGACTTCTTCAGGGATATGTGTTTGGAAAGTTCCTGCTCTGTCTGACTGGCCAAGGTATCTGCATTCTTCTTCATGCCCTGGATAATTGACCAGGTCATGAGAAACGCAAACAGTACCAATAGATAGACAGAATTCCAGAATGAGAGGTACAGGTCCATCAAGAGGAGTATGGATATGCCGGTAACAAGGGTTAGGATAGGCAGTTCCTTGCGTAGGATAGCCGAATGGACCCGTACAGGACCTATGATGGCTGTTATGCCAAGGATGAGTGCTATGTTGGCAATATTCGAACCATAGGCATTGCCCAAGGCGATGCCGGGGTTTCCTTGTATTGCGGCAAAGGTGGAGACCACCATTTCAGGAGCAGAGGTGCCGAAGCCTACTATGACCATACCAATGAGCAGGGATGGCATGCCAAGGAACTTGGCAACCTGGGAAGCCCCGTCGACGAAACGGTCAGAGCTCCACAAAAGAAGCAACAGTCCAACAACTAATAACACACTGTTTATGAGCATACAAATCCTTTATGAGGCGAAACGAGTAAGAACGCAACCACACAGGAGCGTTCTTGCCCTTATCCTAACACAAGGGGATTGCAAGCCTCAACCGAATGGGAGGGGTTATCGAAAGAAAGTGAAAATCCAGGGACATATGGACAAGAGTGAAGAGAAAAACTCATATTTGCTGGCAAATCCTATCTTGAGAGATATTGGTTCCAGAAGCTGGTCTTTCTCCTGTTTGCCTGCAATAGCCTGACCTTGAACGCGTTGTGGGTAGGATAGGTCTTCCAGTCCTTGATCAGTGGGGAAACCTTATCCATCGCATGCAGGTAGTCCACTCCATGATGATAGCTCTTTGCATAGGCTCTTTCCATCATGGAATTCAAGAGAGCACGATAGATCAGGGTGGCTGCAAGATAGCGTCCATGCTTGATGAGCGTCTCTGCCAATGGGGGTAATAAGTAGTACGAACTACCATCCAATTTCTCCACCCTTGCAAACACATACGCTTCCAATTCGTCAATCATACCCACATCAGAGAGAAACTTGGCATCGTTGTCGTCAAATTCCTGATTTTCCCTGATCAGATCCAGCTCCTGGGCAAGCAACTCAAAGCGTTTGTCCTCGCCTGCAACCTTCAGAAGATCCTGAAAGGAAGCAAGCCTACGAAAACTCTTGAAGTTCTCATAGTGCAGGGCTATCAGGCTTTCCTTATCCCCCTGCCTTGCATATATTTCCTTCAGGATTGTCTCAATCTCATGGGTATGTGAAGAAGTATTTTGCCCCATCCTCCTGATCCAGGAGTGTGCCGCTTCGACATCATCTCTTTCGAGCAACGTTCGTGACACTTTGAGAATTTCCGAAGGCGATAGATCAACCTGTTTGCCTTGTAGGGCATCCTCAAGGAGGGTTGCATGTTTGAGCTGGTCGGTTATGGTGCGCAGTAACGTGGTAAAGGACTGCTTGATCTTGTGGTCTTGTTCGATGGCAATGGATGCCATAAGCTTTTTCTGTAGGATTGTTATCACAGGTTTTTCAAAGGATTCTACAATATTTCTCATCAAGGAATCACGGGTCCCATAATCGTCATTGATCGATAGGCGAAGTAATCGTGAAGCCACCTTTTCCATATCTGGACATGCACTAGCATAGCTGACAAAAAGCTCTTTTGCATGACCTGTGTATACATCACCGATAATGCCATCATCATCAGAGTTCTCAAAAACAAAGCTGTCGGTCTCAAAGAATTCTGCAACCAGATCCAAGCCAATGCAAGGATCTGGTGCACTTTTCTTGAGATCATCAAGCATTTCATCCAACTGGATCGCAAAGGAGAATATTTGATTGTATCCAATGAACTGGGTGTTGTTCTTGATAGCAGCTATCCTGCGTCTGAACCTTTGTATGTTTGCCAATGCGGGAGCGACCAGTTGGTTTATCCTGTCATCGGCGTTCTGGTTCTTGCTGGCAATATCCAGCAAGAGGTCGGCAAGGGCTTCGAGACCAAGATCCATCAATTTCTGTTTACGCTCATCAGACATGTTGGGCTTCTCCAGGAGGTGTCAAGATAGTGAGAGAATCTTGCTGGAAATCAAGGGAAGTTTCTAGCTATTTCACCTGCTTTTGCTTATTTCTTGAACTCACGGTCGGCATATTGTCCCCAGAAACTTCTTTTCTTCCCATGGACCTGCAACAGGGATTCTTTGTAAGTCATATGAGTTGGAAAAGAGTGCCAATCAGAGACAAGGGGGGCTAGAATATCCATCTTCTGCAGGTACCCCACTCCATAGGGATAGCTTTTTGTATAAGCGCGTTCCAAAATGGAATCCAGGAGGCTCCTATAGATGAGGGTTGTTGCAAGATACCTTGCTTGGGTTTCAAAGGTCCTGGCCATGGGTACCAAGGTTTCGTAGCGTATGCCAGCAAGCTCTGCTACCCTTGCAAACAGATAGGTTTGGGCATCATCATACTTACCACAATCAAGCAGGAATGAGAGATTACTCAGACGTAGCTCCGAATCATCGAGTATGTGTTGCACTTCTTCAACAAGGAATGGTTGCCTTGCATCATCCCCAATGATAGTCAGCAGCTCCTAGAGGGTAGCTAGTGTTGGAAGAGCTCTACATTTCTTTTTGAGCAATGCTGAAAGGCCATCAGTATCCCCCTGTTTCGTATATATCTCAGTGAGGATCTTTGTATATTCGGATCTTAGACGTGTTGAGTCCTCTGGTACCTTCCGAATCCAGGAGAGGGCAGTCTCAACCTCATCACATTCCAGATAGACCTTTGCAATTTCTATCATTGCAAGGGGAGTCTCCCCTTGCATGGAAAGTATGGTCTTTTCAAAAAGAGGGGCATCCTTGATCTGCCTTACAAAAGATTGAAGTATTCTGAAATAGTGATATGTATCGTATTCCTCTTGTTGTCCTGCCACTATGATTTGAAGTGTATCTATCATACTCCGAATAACAGGCTCTGCAAGGAAAAGGCCAACGCTGTCCATGAGGGAGGTGCGGACACTATAGTCATCTTTCTGACAGAGTCTCAAGATAATGGAGGCTATTTTTTCCTTATCCTCACAAGAAGATGCATAGAGGACAAAGAGTTCTTTGGCTTCATACAG
>CAZTXW010000099.1:0-7281 GCA_964617345.1 uncultured Sphaerochaeta sp.
GCAGTCACATGCTCCTCAGCCTTGAGCATCTTCATCACAGGGATGAGACCCGATCGTTCTACGATCGCGCCAAAGGGACAGCTTGCGGCACACCGACCGCAGCTTATGCACTTCTTGTAGTCAATCTCCACATACCCCTCAGCATTCTTCTTCACCGCATCGACCGGACAGGCCTGCTCACAGGGAACCGGGATATGGACCACCGCATGGAAGGGGCAGACCCCTTCGCATTTTCCACAGCGAATACACCTCTTCTCATCGATATGGGCCTTTCCGTTGATGAAGGAGATGCAATCCTTGGGACAGTTGGCAAGGCAAGGACGGGCAAAGCATCCCCTGCATGCATCACTGATAAGGTAGCGGTCGGGTGGACAGGCAGAACAGGCGGTGGAGATGGTGGTGAGGATGGGAACAGGTGGAGTATCCTGTTCCATGACCTCCTGCACGTACTCACCCAGGCTCTTCATCTCATCGTCGTCCTCCTCGATGTTGATGCCAAGCAGTGCCATGATCCTGTAGCGGATCATCGCACGCTCCTTGTAGATGCAGCATCTGTTGGGAACACGGTTCTTGGGAATGATGTAGAAAGGGATCTTATCGGCATTCTGGACCAAGGTACCGTCAAAGAACTGCTTGAGCACCTCTGTCTGCACCCTTGCCCTGATCTGGTTGTACTGGTTGTTCATCTCAAGCATGGACAGCCTCCGAAAGGAGACGGCAAAGCTTCTCTTCAGTCATATCCCCGTGGATTGCTGACCCTATCTGCACAAAGGGAGCTCCCTCCTTCGAGTCGGCCTCCTTACATTTCCCCAGACACGACACCCCTTCAATCTCACAATTGGCAAGGACTATCGGGTCCAGAAACTCATCATACAGCAACAGGTCGGCTCCCCCCTGCACAAAACAGGCGGTCCCGACACAGATTCTTACCGTCACTTTCTCTCTCTTGGCCATGGTATGCTCCTCTTCCCTACAAGTACTCTTGTGAGGTCTCTTTCAAATAATTGTCCTCGAGAGCTTTTCTCAGTCTCCCGACTATCGTACGCCTGATCCCTATCTCCACGGGAATGCTAGGGTCCTGGTGTGCTTCATTGATCTTCGTCCCCACGATGAAATGGACCTGGTCACTATCCTGCATGACCTCCACAAACTTGCGCACCGCATCATTGGGCAGTGTCCGTACAGGCTTTTTCTGCTCCAGTGCCGTAGCTACCTTGCTTAAGGTAAGCATCCCCTCGGTCACCAGATCTATGCCTTCCATGATAGAGACCGGGGGGACTTCAGGCGACCAGCAGGAGAGGTCGACCTTCAGCCTCCTGTTGAACAGGCGCGACACTATGAGGGCTGTGGTGCCTCCGCTAAGAATCTTCTTGCCTTCAAAGGCACGGATCTTTTCACCCAGGACCTCATCCTTCTCCTTAGTGAAGGGAGGGCCGGTAACCACCAGGGTGCGCCTGGGGCGGCGCACATAGACCACCATGACAGTGATATCATCCTTGGAGGCGAGCCTGTCCAGCCCATTCGCCTTGCGTGCAATGGCACGGCTGAGGTCGTGGCTGGAGATGCTCGGGTTCTTCTCTATCTGCTGCTGGGCATACTCCAGCACTCCCCCAAGACGCCATCCGAGGGGAAGGGCCTTGCCCATCCCTGCCTGGGTCACCCCATCGCTGAAGACTATCAGGCGGTCCCCCACGACCATCTGCAGCGAGGAGCGCAAGAGCTCCTCCTTCTTGAAGGCACCCTCGCGATGGAGTTCAATCTTCTCCCGCTCCCACTGTACGGGGACGTTCTGCCTGAACAGCAGGGCCAGGGGATTGTCGTACTCAACCAGGTTCACCTGGACATCATCCAGGGAAGGGTGACGGATATCAACGATGCTGAAGGTTGCGTAGCTAATCTTACGCTCCTTGCACACCGGCAGGGTATTCATGATGATCTTAGCAGAGCGTGTGAGGTCCATCTCACTGAAGCTCAGCTTGTGCGCCATGTGGGCGGTAAGGCTTGCCAGCACATTGGCTTTGACCCCACTGCCCAGACCGTCGCTGAGGGTGCATACGATCTGCTCCCTATCTGGGTTGCGAGACAGCAGGAACACATCCCCTCCTATCTTCTGCCCGCTTTTATAGATCTGGGCATAGTCGACATCAATGAAAAGGTCGTTCATGACAGATCCTGCTGGTCATCTTTGGTAAAGCCCTCGACCTCCCCATTGCCAGGGACCTTGAAGGCGTCGATGAGGCTGTTGAGCATAATCTCCGTATCGGCAGCATTCTCCCCCAGCAGGGATGCTATCTGCTGTACGGTCTCCAGGCTCTTCTGGATGACATTCTCAGCCTTCTTGATGACAGTCTCACGGCGAACGGTAGGGGTGGTGATATCTTCAAACAGGGCACCGACAAGCCTCTGCTTCTCAACCGAGAAGAAGGTGACACGCAGGAACTTGTCCTGGTAGTGCAGGCGATACTGCTCTGCCTTGGCATAGGTGAACTGCTCGCGAAACTTCTCGTGAAACGGTACGAACCTTTCCAGGGGAAGACCGGCAACCATGTTGAGGGCAGCTTCCTCAAGAGGGAAATCCACCTCAGAGAAGAGACGGAGAAAGCCACTGTTGCAGTCCACTATCTTCAGCATGTCATCGACGATGACCACCCCAATGGGGATGGTGCGAAGCAGCACATCCATCTTGCTCTGGGCTTCCTTGCGCATCTTGGTGACACACATCTCAGGCTCAGCCATACCGTCCAGATAGGCTATGGCCATCTCCCTACAGCTGTTGTACCCACACCCACCGCAGTTGAGCTCCTCACGCTTGTCAGCCTTGCCCAGGAGGTGCAGTGCCTGCTCAATCTCCCCCTCTGTATGCATGACCCCAAACTGATACTGCGTAGGGGCAGACGAAAGGGAAGGGACCGGCAAGCCGTCACTGCCTGTTCTCTCCAGCAAGGAGTAACCGCATTCGAGCAATTCAGCAACAAACTCAGGGTCTCCTGCGAACGTGGGTTGCTCTGCTGTGATCCTCAAGCGGGTATAGCGGGAGGCGAGGCCCTTCTTGGAGGCGGAGGAACGACCGGCTGCACCACCCGGACCATTGATGCATCCCCCTTCACAGAAGAGCAATTCAAGAAAGTCGGTGTTCTGGTTATCTTCCACCATACCCTGCAACGTACTGACAACCTGCTCGGAGCCACTGATGGCAACCGCATGGGTCTGAAAGGGATCGTTTCCCCAGTTGAGCGATGCTATCATACCACCCTCCACCGGGTAGAGGGTCGATTTTCCTGCAGAGCTGGGCAGGAAGGGGGGGACTGTCTCTGCTCCAAGCTGCAGGTCCTGTTCCATCAAATCAAGGTCGAGGCCCTCCTCTTCCAACCAGGTGCGAAGCTCACCGAAAGTCAGTGCAAAATCAGGATACCCGGGAGTCTCG
Organism: uncultured Sphaerochaeta sp.; assembly: GCA_964617345.1. Lineage (GTDB taxonomy): Bacteria > Spirochaetota > Spirochaetia > Sphaerochaetales > Sphaerochaetaceae > Sphaerochaeta. The sequence continues at coordinate 3,425 of CAZTXW010000099.1, forward strand.
TCTGCTTCTATCTTCTTTGCAATGCAGGGTCCGATGAAGACTATGCCGATATCCTGCCCATAGAGCTTGCGCAGGTATGCGCTGTGGCACTGCAGGGGGGAAGGGACCTTGCTCAGGGAGGGGATAAGGGAGGGATAGTATTTCTTCACTATCTGCACGACGGTAGGACAAGCACTTGAAATCCAGTCGCATCGCCCGTCATGCTCATGGGCATATGCCTCGATGCTTGCATTGACCAAGGCAGCCCCGATGGCTGTCTCGCTGGTGGCAAAGAACCCCAAGCGCTTGAGCGCAACGACCACAGCATCCACCTTGTTGGGAAACTCGGAGGAGACAGAGGGTGCAAGCGAGCAGAACACCTTGCGCCCACTCTTGAGAAACTGCTTTACCCTACCCAGGTCATTGCGGATCTTCTTCGCATGCGACGGGCAGGTATCGACACAGGCACCACAGTAGATGCAACGGTCCTTCACCACGACAGCAGAGCCGTCCCGTACCTGGATTGCCTTGACAGGACAGGAACGGACGCATTTGTAGCAGTCCCGACACTCGGTCAGCTCGGTATAGATGGGGTATATCATTGCACCTCTCCTGGCTGGGATTGTAACGCTTCACACAGAAGGTCAATGACACACTCGGAGGAGATTCCACTATGGGTAACCTCCCCTATCTTGACGTTGGGCCCTGTTGAACAGGCACCAAGACAGAGATGGCCGATCAGATCCACCCTATCGGACAGATTTTTCTCAGTGATATAGTTCTCCAGCATGGTAAGGGTGCGGGCATTGCCCCGTGCAAAACAAGAGCTTCCCATACACAATTCAACGGTTATTTTTGCCATAGTCACTTCCCTGTCGTTCATTTCTGCAGATATGGTATCCATTTACTCCAGAAGAGTCAACAAAAACAAGGAAAAGGAATTTTAAAAGGTGTGATAAATACATTCATATGACAATCCATCAATAAGAACCCATATTAATATTCTAAAAAGAACATTAATATGGGTTCTTATCAAAGATGGACACATATTTGCTATATTATCTACCACTCATCAACTTCACTGGCAAGGTCCTCATCGGAAATCTTGCGCTTCACCTTGGCAGAGAGCACGGCAAAGCTCGTTGCAAGGTCGGTACGTTGCACGACCACCCTCTCCGGCAGCTTGAGGTCCTTGGGGGCAAAATTCCAAATCGCCATGATCCCACACTGTACCAGCAGCTCCGCAACTTCCTGGGCATGCATTGCCGGCACGGCAAGGACTCCGATGTTCACATGGTTCGCCTTGAGATATTCCTGCATATCAGAGATGGAGTATACGGGAACCTCCCCAAGCTTTGCCCCCCATTTGACCTCATCTATATCAAAGGCAGCCACAATCTTGAGCCCATAGGTATCAAAGCCTTCATACCTGGCAAGAGCGGACCCCAGATGCCCGGCCCCTACCAGGATGGCATCAGTCGAGTTATCCCAGCCCAGGGTGTGGATGATGGCATCGATGAGGCGAGCGATGGTAAAGCCCACCTTGGGCCTGCCTTCTATGCCAGTGCAGGAGATATCCTTGCGAACCTGGATCGGCTTGAGTCCAAGCTCTTCGGCGAGGGTAGTTGCAGAGACCATCTTCTGGCCCTCCTCAAGATATTGCTTCAAGAGCCGCAAGTAGGAAGGCAGTCGCTTGACCGTGGGGATGGGGATATCTCTGTTGGGCACATCCATGTTCAGTTCTCCTTTAGTTTCAACAGCACCGCATCAATGGTCTTGGGGGGCGTCGAAGCCCCAGCTGTTATTCCTAGTATAGTATACCCTTTCATCTCAGATGTAATTTCGTCTTCAGTTTCTATATGCCATGCCTTTTTCCCCTGGTCGGCTATCAGCGAGTACAGGGCCCGGGTGTTGGCACTCTCTTTCCCTCCAACGACGAGTACTGCATCGCACCTCTGGCAGAGGCGCAAGGCAGCATCACGACGTTTCACCGAACTGGGGCATACCTCGTTGCAGAACTCAATCGTATAGCCTTGGTCCTGCAAATCCATAAAAGCGGATTGGATCTCTCTCCACTGGAGGCGATCGAAGGTTGTCTGGACAAAGACCGCATACGAATGGGCCTTCTTCAACTGCATGAGATCAGCAGGCTTGGTAATGAATAGTGACCGATAGGTATTCTCATCCCTTTCAACCCCCTGCATGGCAAGGGTCTCCGGGTGATTCTCATGTCCGACTATGACGATTTCTGCATCTTTCTGGTGTGAGGCTATGAGGTCCAGATTGCGGGAGACCACAGGGCATGTCGCATCCATTATGGTAAAGCCCGCTGCGACAAATTCACGCCTCAGTGCATCGGGGATGCCATGGGCACGCAGGACGACCAGGCCCGGAGGATTCCCTTTTGGCGAACGGATGGTCTTCAGGCCTTGGTCTGCAAAAGAGGAACACACCTGTTGGTTATGGATGACCCTGCCCAGGGAATAGACAGGGACACCCTGTTGCTGTGCATCTTCAATGGCTTGCCCGACCATGGAGATGGCCCTGGAGACACCCTTGCAGTACCCCATTGTATCGGAGAGTATAAGTTCCATCCTAACCCCCTAGACGAGAAACGCCACCGCAAGGAGACCCCACGGCGGCGCATTCGCATAGTACATGCTAATTACTTAGCCGTTTCTACCTTCGTATCGATATTACCCTTTTTCTGTGCCTTGCTGATCCAATAGAGCATCGCAGGTGCGAGCAAGTTGGATGAGAAGGTACCGATCAGGATTCCAAAGCCCATGTTCACCGCAAACATCCTGATATCACCGGTAGCAAAGACTGCCAGAGGCAAAATCGCCGCCAAGGTTGTAAGCGCACTCATAATGGTACGAGACAACGACTGGGTAACGCTCTTGTCGATCTGAACAGCAAGACTCACTTCCTGGTGCAGACTGACATTTTCACGGATACGGTCGAAAATTACAATGGTGTTATTCAGCGAATACCCGATAATTGTCAAGAGGGCTGCGATGGTTGTACTGGAGAACTCGAACTGGAACAGTGCGATGATTCCAAGCAACATCAGCACGTCATGCACCAAGGCAATCAGGGAAGATACTGCATACGCAATCCTAAAGCGGAACCAGATGTACACCAGGATCAGAGCCATGGCGACGATGATGGCAAGTATGGAACTTGATACCAGCGTCTTGCTGAACTTTGCACCGATGTAATCACTGGCAAGGACAACTACGCTCCCTTCACCGAAATGAGCAGCTAGGGCGAGTCTGACAGCCTCTTCCATGGAAGCCTGGGTGTCATCATCCTTGATGCCCAGGCGAACCTGGAACATCTGGCTATCAGAAGCACCCATGGTCTGTACCTTCACATTCCCAAGATCAGCAAGAGCGATACGGATGTCTTCAATGGAGACAGACCCTGAAGCCCTGAAGTTCAGTTTGGTAGGTTCGGTGCTGAGGGTGGCTGGGAAGCCATAGCCTGAGAGCAACTCTGCAGTTTCCAGGGAGCCATTCAGCGCCACTGCTTCAATTTTGTCAACAGCATTCAAAGCTGCTGCCAGATCGGCGGCAGTCGGATATGATGCTGACTTGAACGTCTTGATCGAAACACCTTCAGCACCACGAACCTCAAGGGAGAGGGCGGAACCGGAGATGGAGAGGACTGCATCCTCATTACCGGAATAGCTTACAGTCAGGCCGACAGGTGCTACCTGAATGCGCTGGCTAAGGCCACTCTCAAAGTCAACGCCGAGGTTAAAACCACCATTGACTATAAAAGCACCTCCTCCAACAAGCAGGAGAACTATTGCCAGGACCCAAGCAAACCAACGGTATCTGATGACAGGAATATCTTTCTTAGGCATTTAGTTT
>CAZTXW010000100.1:0-7151 GCA_964617345.1 uncultured Sphaerochaeta sp.
GCAAGGCTGTTGCGTTCTTTCTTACCCTGCTGCAAAGCTGGTAAATGCAAAGAGACAAAAAAGGCCCCGCAAGCATGCGGAGCCTCTCTGTACAGGATGGGTTGCCTCGTTAGTTTTTCTTGATCTTCACTTCGATGCTCTTGGGCTGCACCACTTCCTTCTTGGGAAGGGTCACCGTGAGCACTCCGTTTGCAAACTCACCTTCGATCTTGGCCTCATCCACATCCTCTGGAAGGGAGAAGGAGCGTTCGAAGCTCTGAGAGTGTCTCTCACAGATGAGAAGCTTCTTTCCATCCTTCTCTTCCTTGGTGGTCTGCTTTTCAGAACTAAGTCTGAGCACGTGCTTCTCGACGTTCACCTTAACATCTTCCTGCTTATATCCGGGGAGCTCAGCCTCTACGATGTAGGCCTTGTCTGTCTCGGTAATGTCAACAGGAGGAATCTTCGATGAGGTAAGACCCCAATCTCCGAGCATATTGCTGAAAAGAGAATCGAAGGGTGATACCACCGGTGTCCGATAATTGTTTCTTGTTGTAAGATATGCCATGTGTACACCTCCATGTGTTTATATAGTATGTATTCCCCTTGTGGGGTTTCACCTATATACATGCACAAAGCATGCCAACTCTGCTAATCTATGCTATAAGCCTAGATTAGTACCTAACTATCAAGGATTATCACCCAAACACCCCATCCACAGAGCCATCGGCCAGGATTGTCAGAACCCCATGGGTCAAACTGGTAGGCAAGAAGCAATAAGCCTCCACAACCGTGTCATAATGACCCATCATAGGGTAAAACAAGGCTAGAATGGGCCAGAATTGCTATTTCAGCTTGTCGCTCATCGTTGCAACCATGACAGCCTTAATCGTATGCATCCTGTTTTCCGCCTCGTCAAAGACCACAGAGTGCTTGCTTCTGAATACTTCGTCGGTGACCTCCAGCTCGGTAAGCCCGTACTGCGCATGGATATCCCTTGCTATGGAGGTATGCAGGTCATGGAAGGAGGGAAGGCAGTGCTCGAAGAGTACCTTCTCATTGCCACTTGCCCGAAGGAGGTCCATGGTCACCTGATAGTCCCTCAGCAAGGCGATGCGGCTCGCTGTCTGGTCCTCCTCACCCATCGAGACCCAGATGTCGGTGTAGATGATATCGGCACCCTTGACCGCTTCGTAGGGATCGGTATGCATGGAGATGACTGATCCTGAGGCTTTAGCCGCTAGAGAAAGTTCATCAACAAGGGATTCTGCAGGAAAGAGTTCCTTGGGGGAGCCTATGCTGTAGTGCATGCCTACCTTGGCGGCCCCTATCATCAGGGCGTTGGATACGTTGTTCCTCCCATCGCCTATGTAGGCCATCTTCATCTTGTCCAGTGGCTTTCCCGTGTGCTCCATTGCAGTGAGGAAATCTGCAAGCACCTGGGTGGGGTGGTCATCATCGGTGAGACCGTTCCATACAGGGACGCCACTGTACTGGGCGAGATCCTTGACGATCTGCATGGCAAAGCCACGATACTCGATGCCATCATATAGGCGTCCCAGCACCTGGGCTGTATCCTCGATGGACTCTTTCTTGCCCATCTGGCTATTGGTAAGGAAGGTGACAGAGGCCCCTTCATCAAAGGCAGCCACTTCAAAAGAGCAACGGGTACGTGTTGAACTCTTGTCAAAGATAAGGACAATGTTCTTTCCCTCCAGCAAAGCCCCTTCGAGGTCTTTGGAGTACTTCTTCTTGTACTTCTTCGCCTTGAGCTCTTTGGCAAGATCCAGCAGATAGTGAATCTCCTCAGTCGTATAGTCTTTGAGCGTGAGAAAGCTTCTTCCCTTGAGCAACGTCCCTGTATTCATGCTATCCTCCATATAATGATCAATAATACATATTTATGCATAAAATGACAATAAGTTTGCATAAGTATGCAAATATCCGTATGTCTTGTATTCTGATGCAAAAAGCCCTCCAACACAAGGAAGGAGGGCCAAAATTATAAGGAAATTGGTTATTTGGTTACGAGAACCACCTCACCGTTGACATACTGCTTTGCAACATATGCCTTGATCTTCTCTCCACGGAGGGCCTTTACCAGTGCTACGATACGAGGATCGTTCTCGTTGCCCTGCTTGACTGCAACTACGTTGACATAGGGGCTGTCAGAGCCTTCGACCAACAGGCCGTCACGAGTTGCGATAAGACCAGCTGGGATGGCGTAGTTTCCGTTGATGATGGCTGCATCGACATCCTGCAATACGCGAGGAAGGGAGGCTGCTTCAATTTCACGGAACTTCAGGCCCTTGGGATTCTTGACAATATCCATGGGAGTTGCCTCGAGGCCGGCATTGGCTTCAAGGGTAAGCAGACCTGCACTCTGCAGCAACAGCAGTGCACGACCTTCGTTGGTTGGATCATTGGGAATTGCAATGGTCGCACCCTGGGGGAAGTCGCCGATAGCCTTGTGCTTCTTGGAGTAGAGGGCAAAGGGCTCGACGTGGATGCCACCTGCATTTGCCAAATGGTAGCCACGGTCGTTGTTGAAGGACTCGAGATAGGGAATGTGCTGGAAGAAGTTTGCATCAAGCTCACCTGTCTCCAGTGCTTCATTGGGTGTCACATAGTCTGTGAACTCACGAATCCTAAGGGTGATGCCCTGGGCAGCAAGGTCCTCAACAACAAGGTTAAGGAATGCAGCGTGGGGCTCGGGGGTCGCACCAACAGTCAGGACACTTGAAGAGGACTGTTCCTTTGTTCCGGCAGCGAAAAGGGTTGCTGCCACGAGGATTACCAATGCGATGGTCAATGTTTTTTTCATATTTTCTCCTACTCTCGGCGAGGCGAGAGATATGCACAAAATGTGTCAGCGCTTGGCCAACAGATGGGAACTGATCTTGTTACCGACCACCTGGATAATCTCTACGAGCACCAGGATGATAATTACGGCAACAACCATAACGTCTCCACGGAAGCGTTGGTATCCATAGCGGATAGCAAGGTCTCCCAAGCCCCCTCCCCCGATAGCTCCGGCCATGGCCGAGTACCCGATGAGGTTGATGATCGTCAGCGTCACACCGCTGACAAGCGAGGGCAAGGCTTCCGGTATAAGGACTTTTCGAATAATTTGCCAGTTGGTGGAACCCATTGCGCGGGCGGCCTGAACGACCCCCGGATCCACCTCCTTCAGCGCGGTCTCAATGACACGTGCCACAAATGGTGCTGCCGCAATGGACAGCGGGACTATAGTAGCGGTAGTACCGATACTTGTACCAATGAGAATACGTGAAAGGGGGAAGAGCAGGATCATCAGGATGATGAAAGGGAACGAGCGAAGCACGTTCACTATCCTTCCCAGGACATTATTGAGCAGGGGCTTGGGAATGATACCCCCCTGTTCGACACCTGAGGTAATGGAGAGCAGGATTCCCAGAGGAAGACCCATCAAGAGGGAGAAGAGTGTTGAGAAGAATACCATGCTCAGCGTCTGGCCGGTTGAGGCCAGGACAAGCATCCAAAGTTTGCTCATAGCTTGCTCTCCTCTTCCACAAGGACGCCCTGGCTTTTCAATGCATCAATGGTCTTTTGCTTAATTGCTTCATCGCCGCTTATATCTACAACCATAGTTCCAATCTCCACATCCCCTACCTTCTGCACACCACCTGCACGAATATTGAACTCGACCCCAAGGTCCCGGGTTATCCTGCTGAGGATGGGCTGGTCGGTGGTATCCCCACGGAACCGAAGGGTATAGGTTCCTACTTTCTTTGACCACTGGACCATCTTGTCCTGATGGGAAGCGCTCTCATCGACACCCACCAGGTGGGCAAGAAAATCCTTGGTCACATCGCTGGAAGGATTTGCAAAGATATCGGTGACAAACCCCTGTTCGACAACCTTGCCATCATCGAGGACCGCTACCTGTTCACAGGCATCACGCACTACTTCCATCTGGTGGGTTATCATGACAACCGTGAGTGCCATCTTCTTCTGGATCTCCTTCAGCAGGGAGAGAATGGAATGGGTGGTCTGGGGATCGAGAGCACTGGTCGCTTCATCACAGAAGAGTATGTCGGGCTTGCATGCCAGAGCCCTGGCTATCGCTACCCTTTGCTTCTGACCACCACTGAGGGTGCTGATAGGCGCCTTGCCCCTGCCCTCCAGTGCTACGAGGGCAAGCAGCTCATCGACTCTTTCCTTGATTACATCCTTGCCCATCCCATTGATTTCCATGGGATAGGCAATGTTCTCCTCTGCATTGCGTGAAGAGAACAGGTTGAAGTTCTGGAATATCATACCGACTCTGCGCCTGCGTTCGATCATGGCCCTTTTGGTAAGGTTGTCGACTCGGACATCATCAAAATAGACTTCGCCCCCGTCAGGACTCTCCAAAAGGCTGATAAGGCGCACCAGCGTTGATTTGCCTGCACCGCTCTTGCCGATGATGCCGTAGATGGTATTGGATGGTATGGAGAGGCTCACTCCATTGACGGCATGCAGATTGCCATAGGATCTCTGTAAATTGTCTAACGTAATCTGCATAAATATACCTTCCATACTCACTGAATTGTTACCATCATAGTAAAAAGGGGTACATTGAACAAGAGCAATGGGAGGGAATCTGGGAATGAAGTGGCAAAAGCGAAGGGAGTGTGACAAGCATAGCTGTCAAAGGGCATGCGGTGTCTGCCGAAGATACGAGCTCACTGCTTCCCCATGAAGCTCTTGACGCTTGCCAAATTCAAAGACCGGAACAATTTGGCTTGAGGCCTAGGGCCTTTCCCCAGGCTCTACATGCTGAGGTGATGATCCTTTGCAATGGCAGGATTCAGAATTTACAGGAGGCATATCCCTTGGACCAGACCCTACAGGCAGGGAGAGGAGCACTCGATCACCAGATCCAGTACAAGGCTACTGAGCTTGGGACAGTCCTCCTACCCTACTCAGAAAAGGATCTTTGGTTCGAACACGAGGGGCCTGTCGGCAATGAACGCCACATAGGAACCAAATATATCCATCTGTATCTGGTCCTGTGCATGAAAGAGTGTATCTTCCAAGTCTGCCAGGTCAGGACCAAGAACAACAACTCTACCACCTTCGGGGATTGTACAGGAAAAGGTCCCTTGCTCAAGTATCCGCCGCCAAACGGTTGTGGTATTGCCATCCATGGAAATGGTCTCTCCGGGGACCAGAGATGCAATCGCTGAGGTGCCGATACATTTATACGGTCCTACGACCAGATGGCCGTCTTCATCGAGGCTTGGCGGTGTCTGATCACGCAAGGCTGGCAGGGCCATGGAGGTCTGATTGCTCCCGATGATCGCATAGACTATGTCATCCAGGATGAGGTAGGAAGGAAGTTCCTCTATGAGTGACATGCTGTAGACCGGCAACATCAGGTCATAGGGGGTACCATTGACTGGTAGCCAGGAACTCTCTGTGAACTCATGGTTGATGGCAGATGATTGTTCAGGTAGGCGAGTCATGGCAATCTGAGCCTGGTTGTAGGGCCTTCTCAGTTCCATCAGGGACGGGTTTTCGAGAAGGGTCTCGAAGGCATACCAGCTCCCTTGCTGGTTTTCGAAGATGCCATTGCCTATATGCCTTGCGGTGGTCTTCTCAACGAAGGCCGACCCGTCGAAAGGCTCAAGGACCAATACTGACCCCCCCTCGTTGAAGGTGAGTCGGAATAAGCCTGAGCCAGAGCCATAGTAGCCGCTGTACGCTTCAATTCCAGGAGGAAGTTGTGTATCCGTTCTTCCTTCAGTCTTGTTTGATTTTGTCCTTGGGGGTATCTGTCCTGATTCTTTCAGCAAGGCATCGACAATGGGTACCGTAGTACCGATGGGATCGATGTGCCCGCAACTCAGCAACACCACGGCACTCTGCGTTTGGGGAAGGACGAATATCATGGTGGTGTATTCCAGCGTTCCCCCAGTTTTCCCCAGTACCTGGATGCCTTGGGTCCTATACGGCTCCCAGAAGGTAAAATCCCATCCGAGTCCGTAACAAAGGAGCCTGTCGAAGTGACTATCCTGTACGAATGCGGGCTCTTGCTCGGTAAGGAATGCTGAAATGGAGGCATTATCCATAAGAATCGGGCCATGCAGCAGGGAGGAGAACCTGCATAGATCCTCTGCAGTTGAGGTGATGCCCCCGGAAGCTACGATGTTCACATACTCCTTGGGAAGAGGCTGTATGCGATCCGAATATCCATACGCCATGTTTTCTTCTTGGGTATAAAACCCTACGGAAGAATCGGCCATGCCGAGCGGCTGGAAGATCCGTTGCTCCAAAAAGTGTGAGAATGATACTCCCGAGAGGTGCTCGAGCAGTACCTGTGCAACGGTGAAGCCGTCATTGCAGTAGGGGGAAAATGCTCCAGGGTCATGCTTGAGCTGTGACTCGGCCAACGCTTGCATTGCCTGCAGTAGATACTCTGCAGATGGCCGGGAGGTAAAGCCATTGAGCATAGTTGTTCCAGGCAAGCCTGCGGTATGGCTAAGGAGCATCCGCACGGTGATATCCTTGTACCGTTCGTCTTCCATGGTAAAGCTTGGGAGCAAGTCGCTTACCCTGTCATCGAGGGAGAGCAATCCATCCTCCTGCAACATGAGTATTGAGGCTGCTGTAATGATCTTGCTTATGGAGCCGATGTTGAAGCGGGTATGGCTATCAACCGGAAGGTTCAAGGAAATGTCCCGCTTGCCGAATCCTTCGGAATAGATGAGTTTACCTTCGTGCATGATTGCGATGCTTACGCCTGTCACATCTCCTGAGTTGGTAACAAGTGCGTTCCCGATCTCCTGGGCCGTATTTTTTGTATGGAAATAGGGTTGTTTCTGGGAAGGCCTGGTTACTGAACAGGAGAGCAAGAGGGCCAATACCATCCATACAATACTGAACCTGACAATCCGTTTCATTTCATGTATTCTCCTTGGTCTGCAGAATTCACAAGCAAGGATAAAAAGCCTGATAGAGTATAGCCTGTTTTTCTTCTATAAGAAAGAAAAATGGCAGAAAGTGCTGCATGTTTTCCAAAATCAAGCGGATAGACTAGAAACAGGAAAAGGACGCGCAAGCGTCCTTTTCCATCTATATTATAACCGACCAGAGGTCGGACTAGGGCAAAAAAAGGCCCGGCGGCTACCTACTCTCCCACGGAAAAC
>CAZTXW010000101.1:0-6857 GCA_964617345.1 uncultured Sphaerochaeta sp.
AGGTCGGTTATCGGCTCTTCAGGCAGACCGACAATGAAGGCCGCTGAGGAGCGTGAATCAGTTGCTGTGCAATTGCGGATAGTGATATCGGAAAGGGAGGGAGTTGTTGGAGAGCGCCTTAGCTTCTCCAAGGAAAAGTCTTGCTCATTGTCAGAGCCACATCGGTAGTACATGTTCAGGGTAAGGGGGCACAGGTTGTCATGCATCCTTATATCAGAAAACAGCAGGTTTGTAATCTTGCCCCCCCTGCCTCGTCTTGTCTTGATCCTGATCCCTCTATCGGTCCCATCAAAGAGGCATTCTGATACATGAATGTTGGAGATACCTCCGGCAGTTTCACTACCTATGACAGCCCCTCCATGGGCATTCTTTACTGTGCAGTGATCAATTCGGACATCGTTTGTAGGAATGTTGGTGGTGATACCATCATCACCACTGCCACTTTTCAAGGCAATGCCGTCATCACCGACATCGATGACACACCCTGTTATATGGATACTCTGACATGAGTCCACATCGATGCCGTCAGTATTTGGGGCATCCTTGGGGTTGATGATGGTCAGGTCCTTGAAGAGCAGATTGCGTGAGTAGAGAGGATGCAATGTCCAGAAGGGACTGTTGGAGAGGGTGATGCCCTCAACACTCACATGCTCGCACTTGTGGATCTGCAGCAAGGGAGGTCGCAAGTACTGCGACTGCCTTCCCCCACCTCCTCCACTCTGCTTTTCATAGCCTGGATTGAGCCGGGCTAGCTGTTGTTCCTTTTGCGTTACAGGGCCCTTCTGATGAGCGCGCTTGTAAGAAGAGACATCCCACCATGCTTTCCCCTGTCCGTCGAGAATCCCTTCCCCTTTAATGCGGATATGTGATGATTGTTCAATTGCAAGACAGCTCTGCAGGCAGTGGCAGTTGACCCCTTCCCAGCGGGAATAGACCGGTTCGTACAGGGCCTCGTCATCACTGAACAGTATCCTTGCCCCTTTCTCCACATGCAGGGTAACATTGTGCTTCTCCTTGAGGGTAAGAGGCCCTGTCTTCCAGACTCCCTCGGTGATGATGAGGGTATCCCCGCTTTGCAGTGCGGCAAATGCCAGGGCAAAGCTTGGGCTGTTATCATGGCGAGCATCACCGATGCCCCCGAAACTCTTCATGTAATACTGCAAGGCCATCACCTCCGAGTGCATTCTTTCTACACTCTCACATACTGAACCCTGCCTGCGGTGGTGGCAAGGTTCTTTGATGACCAGTTTTTGTATAATACAGACTAGAAAAGGAAAGGCTGAGCAAACGATACAGGGCGCTTGTTGTCAGAAAGGACCTTTTCCATATATACCCTATCGAGCTTCAGGTCGTCGACCAGCCTCAGAAGGAGCTCCTCAGGCACAAGGTTGTGCTCGCAGAACAGGAAAATGAGTGCCTTCTCTGCAATGTTTGCCGGTTTGAGGGAGTTGAAGTAGATCTCCTCATCACTCTTTCCAGCATAGCGACCTTGGATATTGGCAAACAGCATGGAGCTCTCCATATCGTGCTTGAGGGCGTAGAGCTCCTTGTGCAAGGGCTTCTCCTCCCCTCGTGCCGCCTGTTCCCCAAGGGGCTTGAGGTGGAAGAAGGTGTACTCCTTGCCAGGCAGATAGTGGTGGTCGTCACACCTGGCGGCATAGTTCGGCTCCAGGTTGCTGCTCTTGAATGCATCGCCGCCTACTATGATCAGGGGATCAAAATAGAGGGCCGGGCACTCCTTCCCATCGACCTGGTAGTACCGATAGGTATTGAAGGCATCCTCCATACAGTCAGGATGCTCGCAATAGGCGGTAAGGGGAATGACATCGGTTGCGATGTCCAGCATCAGACGGGCTGTCGAGTTGAATATGTCCCGACGGAAATTGAGGATCAGGGTGGGGAAAATGAACATGACCCCACGCTCAAAGCTGTGATTCCGAACGACATAGGCAAGCCTCTCATCGAAGAAGGAGGCTTCGTCTATGATGAAGGTACCCACGGTGGGGTTGTCCCTGAGGACCTCCTCAAGGCCAAACGAGTCTCGGATCTTCGCTATGTTGGTACCACAGCTCACATAGCCACTGCGGTAGCACAGTGCATCTTCCGGATATTCGGAGAACCGCTGTCCATCAATTTCGCTGCGGATGAAAAACACCTTTCGTCGATCCACCTCTCCACTGCTGGTCAGAGCACGGACCTTCTCCCCTTTCTTCTGGGCAATGGCGGCATCACGCCAGACCCTGGCGGCGAACTCCGTCTTGCCCGAGCCCATGGGTCCTATGAGAAGGACCCTGCGCCCAGGATTGGTGAAGTCAAAATGCGAGAAGGTAGTATGTATGTCGATGGTGGGGAATCCAAGGCTCTTGAGAAAATCAGATCCCTCACCATGGGGATCAATTCGCGGCATTCTGCCCCTCTAGGATGGCGATGCCACTGGAAGCACCAATTCGGGTTGCCCCAGCCAACAGCATGGCTTTCGCCTCTTCATAGGTGTGGATACCACCAGAAGCCTTGACACCGAAATTGGGACCGACGGTCTTCCGCATAAGGCGGATGTCCGTTTCCTTTGCCCCTCCGGTGGAGAAGCCTGTGGAAGTCTTGACGAAATCTGCTCCTGCAGTCTTCGCAAGACGGCAGGCTCGTGCCTTCTGTTCGTCAGTAAGCAGACAGGTCTCAATGATGACCTTCAGGGTCTTTTTCCCGCACACCTGCTTTACCTTTGCAATATCATCCAACACCAGATCATCGTCATGGTTCTTCAACCAACCGATATTGATGACCATATCTATTTCATCAGCACCATCAGTAATAGCGCGCTTTGCTTCAAACACCTTGCTTTCAGTGGCCATGGCTCCAAGAGGGAAGCCTACCACTGTACAAACCATAACTTCACTTTTTGCCAATAACTTGGCACACAGGGGAACCCAACAACTATTCACACAAACTGATGCAAAATGCCACTGCTGGGCCTCTTTACAAATCTGTTCGATCTTCTCACGCGTAGCATTGGGCGCGAGAACCGTGTGGTCGATGTACTTGGCGACATCCTCTATTATCATGGCAACCTCCATTGCTTAAGGTACATAGTAAGCTTACTGCAAATCCTTATACCTATCAACGGATTTATGCGAAGACCGGTAAAGGTGAAAGCTTGACGAAGGACCCGGAGCACTATACCCTAAGCCTCATGATTTTAGAAACCATAGAGAAGTATTATACATGGGCACTGATAGCCATCCTACTGGTGAATTTCACCCAGAGAAAGATTCCCCGTACGGAAAAGAAACGGTTTGCCACCATCTATCTGGCAGCAATTCTGCTGGTCTTTGAGGTAGGTATCGTAACAATCCTCTCACGGGAGATGAACCACAACCTCGCCTGGCTTGTGCTTGCCCTCTGTGTGGGACTCTTGTACCTCTTCAGGAACAGGGCTCTTCCTTTCAGGATCCATTGCGTCGAGTGCGGGACCAGGATGGACTTCAACCACATCATAGGCCATGACGACAACCTCTGCAGTGATTGCTACACCAAGGCCCATCCGGAAGAAGCCGCAGCAGAAGCAGCAAAGAAACCAAAACCAGCTCAAGTGACCGAAGAACCTGAAGAGTTCATCGTCCCCGACACAGTCGCTGAGATCGACTGGGACGCGTGGGAGCCCAAGGAAGTGTGTGTCATCACCTATCTTTTCGATGGAGACCAAGTGTTGCTCATCGACAAGAAGAGGGGATTAGGCACCGGCCTGGTCAATGCCCCAGGCGGACATATCGAACTGGCGGAGACAGCAACCGAAGCTGCGATCAGGGAGTTCAAGGAAGAGACAGAGCTGGATATTGAAAACCCCAGGCTGGTTGGCAAGCTGAACTTCCAGTTCAAGGATGGCCTCTCTGAACGTGGCTATGTATTCTTTGCCGATACCTACAGCGGCACTGCTGCTGAAACTGATGAGGCAAAGCCTTTCTGGTGCCCCATCAAGGACATTCCCTACGACAAGATGTGGGAGGATGACCTCCATTGGTTGCCCCAGGCCCTTGCAGGGGCGAAGTTTGAAGGATTCTTCATTTTTGACGAGCAGAAGATGCTCGACAAGCTCGTGAACTTTGAAGAAGACGAAAAGGAAGAGGAACAGGCATAGGGCTGACTCTTGCTTCAGATCTGGTCGATCGCCATGTGTCGGTATCCATCCATACCAGTAGCATGTTCCATATGGACCATCTATCCCATGGCACCACAAATACTATTCCTTTCCATGATGACCACACAACAAAGGATCTTCCCAAGAGCCCTACGCGTATCGGAAAGGATGTGCTGGAGTGAGCCTTGCTGTCTCCTGGCTCAGACAGTAGCGAGGTTTCACTGCCCCCTGTCCCACCTGCAAGATTCTCTGTGTTATACTTGCATACGAGAAAGGAGACACGAGAGGGAAATACCCTCTTAACCCTTATTTGGATGATGTGCTGTGTTGCCTTACCTTTCTAGAGGGAATTCCCCACAGCACTGCCGATTGCTATGACTGGAGATGCAGGTGGTACATATGAGAATCCCTTTGGAGAGTGCACAGACAGAACTAGAGGTACGCAAGTCCAAGTTCCTTGCCTTTGCCATTCCTTGTACCTCACTCACAGATGCAAAGCAGATGGTCAGCACCTTGAAGGCTGAGCATCCGGGGGCCAACCATGTGGTGCATGCTGCCGTGGTTGGAGAACACGGGGATGAGTTCAGCTATAGTGACGACCGGGAGCCCAGGAACACCGCAGGAAGGCCTGCCCTTGAGGTGCTCAAGGGCAGTGGCATCACCAACATTGCAATCTTCATTGTACGCTACTTTGGGGGGACCCTACTGGGAACAGGAGGTCTGGTCAAAGCCTATGGTGACAGTGCCAAGAGTGTCCTTGAGATCCTCAGGACTGAAGAGCTCATAGAGAAGTGCAATTTCTCAATAACAACAGCCTATAACCTTTATGAACCCATCAAAAAGGTTCTCATAGAGGCTAATGCGACTATTTCTGATGAACAGTTTGCCACTGATGTTGTCATTGAAGGGAGACTAGCCCTTACAGAGAAAGATACGGTTGCCAGTGCGATAACAGAACTTTCCAATGGCCGCGACCATGTGCTGTTCAGCGAATAGAGAACTTGCTGAACTTCAGGTCAGGTCCCTCTTCATCTTCCTTCTTGGTATCCTTTACCAGGGTGGAGGAGTCCTCATACAACTGGTCGCTATCGACCAGTTCGACCAGGCGTATCGCTATGGAGAGGGCGTGCTCGACGGCCTTGGGCTCTATTGCCGAGACAGTATCATCGGGGGTGTGGTAGACAGCGGGTTTGCTACGGTCATCCCAGGCGACAGCGGTGAGGGTGGTGGCATCGATGCCACACCTTGCAGCCGAGGCTGCATCGGTCCCACCGGCAAAGATGGGGATGGCAGTGCTGTGTGCCTGATAGCCCATCGCCTGGGCGATCTGGACGCAACGCCTTGCCAAGGGAGAGCAGAGGCTTTGCAGCCCATTCACATCCCGTTCGAGGAAGGTCAGCTCATCCTCGTAGTACGGTGAGTCAAAGTTCAGGTGTATGGGATCCTCAAGCAGGTCCAAATTCTCATCGAACCAGTGACGCGAGCCTCTGAGGCCGACCTCTTCACCATCGAAGGAACAGAAGACCAGACGGGTATGCAGCAGAGGTTGCCCGCACTTTCTCTTCCAGTCAAAGAACCTTGCCAGCTGTACACCCATGCTTGAGGAGATGAGATTGTCTCCAGCACCAGGGGAACCCTCATCAAGCACAAAGTCCCTCAAGGGGAAAAGCAAGGGGAATCCGAGGGTAAGCAGGAAGTTGAGAATGAAGTTGGCCAAAGGCGGCAGGTTCACGGTGAACAGACGCAAGCTCAGAATCTCAGTTATGAGCTGTACGACCGAGGAAAACCCCAACAGGGCAAAGAGAAAGAATGGGGTGAGCACTTTCTTGACATAGGCTTTCCTATCGAGTTTGTTATAGCGATAGAGGCGGGCGCTGTCATGGTGTCCACTGAAGATGACCGTGTGCAAGACCTCCAGTTCAGGCTCTATGCAACCATGGCTGTTCGCCCCCACCGATGAGGGGGTATATTTTTCCCCCCATGGCTTGAATACCATGAATTCCTGGAATACATACAGACAAAAAAGGACATAGGTGAGCGTTCCCAACAGAGGCAGACCAAACCAGAGAAAGAGCAGGACTGTCGGATAGACGAAGACCATGATTTTCAGCCAAAGGGTATATGCCTTGTTGTGCAGGGTAAATTCCTGATAGCTTGTGGTTGTGCAATATTTTTTCAGATGTTCTTCTATAGCAGCTGCACTCGCCCTACTCTGCTCGGTTCCCGCTACCCTAGGACCGAACTTTTCTATGAGCGAGGATGTGAGTTCAAGTGCCAATTGGGCGAGCCTACCTGCCTTCAGGGTGTCAAGCTTGGGTCTTTTCAGCTCACTCTCTTCTGACACCAGAGGGGGAGGTATTTTCTTTCTTTTCCTAAAAATGGGAATTCTCATGTTCGTTTCATGATGCCGAGATAGCTTAGCACTGTCAAGAAACATGGAATGCTTCCGATAGTAGCTTGACAAAGATTGACCCACTCAATATAGTAAAAAACCGATTGGTAGCTGAGCAATCTGAGAATTGCCTTGTTTTACCATGACTTTTGTCAGGAGAGATGTCCGAGCGGTCGAAGGAGGTAGTCTTGAAAACTATTGGGGCGCAAGTCCCCGGGGGTTCGAATCCCTCTCTCTCCGCTTATTACTAGTTTCTGCAAGATTATTTATAGATTATGTTTTTACTCTGGAGAGGTGCGAGAGCGGTCGAATCGGGCTCCCTGCTAAGGAGTT
>CAZTXW010000102.1:0-3116 GCA_964617345.1 uncultured Sphaerochaeta sp.
ACAGAAGAGCTTGGCATGTTGATGGCCGGTGTTGAAAGGAGGGACATATGAGATTCGCCCTCGAGAAACGGGATAGCAAATCCCGAAAGATGACCATCCTGGTTCCCATAGCATCGTTGTTGCTCTCGTTCTTGCTTGGGGCGATCGTGCTCGGCCTCAACAATGCCAATCCCATCCAGACCTATGCGGCTATGGCCAAGGGTGCCTTCGGCAGCCAGTCAAAGATTCAGTTCACCGTAGTAAAGGCAATACCGCTTCTGTTGTGCGGCCTTGCAGTGGGCATAGCCTTCCGCCTGAAGTTCTGGAACATTGGTGCTGAAGGTCAGTATGTCAGCGGTGCCATCGGCATCACGTGGGTGATGCAGTTCTGGACCTTTCTGCCGAACTGGATGTTCCTGCCTGTGGGGATAGTGGTGGGGGTGCTGTTCGGAGCGATCTGGGGAGGTATTCCTGGAGTGCTCAAGGCACAGTGGAGTGTCGATGAGACGTTGGCGACCCTCATGCTCAACTATATCATCATAGGATACGCAGAGTATCTCTACATCAACGCATGGAAGGCGCCTAGGGGGAATATGGGAACTGTACGGTACCCTGAGTTTGCCTGGTTGCCCAGAATCTGGGGCCGTGTCCACGCTGGTCTCTTCTTTGCCCTCATCCTGGTAGCGGTGCTCTGGTTTGTCCTGTACAAGACCCAATGGGGATTCGAGCTGAATATGATCGGGAAAAACCAGAAGGCTGCAAGATGCCAAGGTGTCTCCATCAAGAAGAACATCATCCTGGCCATGTTGATCTCAGGGGGTATAGCAGGGCTGGCAGGCGCCATAGACTCAGCGGCAGTCACGCACCAGCTTACCAAGGGCGTTGATGCAGGCTACGGCTTTACCGGTATCATCATCGCTTGGATGAGCGGGCTCAACCCGGTAGTCTCCATCTTCATTGCCCTGCTCATGGCGGCACTGGAAACAGGGTCGGATGCTTTGCAGATCACCCTCAAGCTGCCTGCAGCGATGGGAGAGGTCCTGCAGGGGCTCATCCTCATCCCACTGCTAGCTGGTACGGTATTCACCGAGTACAGGTTGCGCATCCTGGGCAAACATAAGGAGATTTCCAAATGAACTGGATAGATTTTACCACCAAACTGCTTGCTGCAACCCTTGCGATGGGAACGTCCCTCACCTACGCCACCCTTGGGGAGGTGTTTACCGAGAAGACCGGTATCCTGAACCTTGGAATGGAAGGCATCATGCTCATGGGTGCCCTTTCAGGCTTTGCAACAGCCTTCTCTACAGGGAACCTCTATCTGGCAATCGTAGTGGCCATGATCGTCGGGGCGTCCTTTTCCCTGATCCACGCTTTCTTGTGCATCAGCATGAGGGCAAACCAAGTGGTCTCGGGCCTTGCAATCACCATGCTGGGAACCGGTATGGCAAACTTTCTCGGACAGCGCCTCGGCCCTGCTTCCAACAAGTTCAACCTCTGCGGCATGAACCTCGCCGCCAAGTTTGACAACATAGCGATACCTGGCATGAGCAAGATCCCCTTGCTTGGTGCCTTTTTTGATGTGAGTGTGCTCACCTATGCCCTCTACCTCATCATCCCTTTCGCCTGGTTCTTCATGTATAAGACCAAGCACGGCATGGTGGTCCGTTCCGTAGGTGAGAATCCCAGGACTGCAGCCGCCATGGGGATATCCGTGTCGAAAGTACGCTACATCTATACGGTGATCGGAGGAATGTTCGCAGGCCTCGGAGGTGCGTGCCTCTCGCTGAGCTTCACCCCAAGCTGGAATGACGGCATGACAGGCGGCAAGGGCTGGATCGTCATCGCCTTGGTCATCTTCGCTGCCTGGAACCCTGGCAGGGTGGTCATTGGTACGCTGATATTTGGGGGGATCACCAGCTTGCAGTTCAGCTTGCAGGCTGCAGGATTTGAGATGGTCATCCCCACCCAGTTCCTCGCCTTCTCCCCCTATCTGATCACCTTGGTAGTGCTTACCGGCATGACTATCATCAACCAGAAGAAAAAGGGATCCTTTGCCTCACCTTCGGCTTTGGGCACCTCTTTTGCCATCGACGACAAGTAAGGGCAATGCAGTACAAGCTGACGGGACCGCAGGGTCCCGTTTCTCATCCTTGTCGGATACCTGGGAATTGGATACGATGGTGCAATGAAGAAAACAAACGCTATGAGAATCCTGGATAGCCTGGACATTGGGTATGAAGTGGTCACCTATGAGTGGGATGAGGAGCATCTTGATGCTGAGCATGCCAGCTTCACTGCCGGCCTTCCCAGCGAGCAGGTCTTCAAGACCATTGTCATGCAGAACAGTGACAACGAGGTGTTTGTATTCTGCCTGCCTGCAGCATTTTCCGTGAGCCTGAAGAAAGCACGGGCCTTGACAGGCAGCAAAGAGATCGACCTCATCAGGATGGACATGCTGCAGGGCCTCACAGGATATGTACGTGGAGGGTGTTCTCCCTTGGGCATGCGCAAACACTTCCCTACCTTTGTTGAGGAGCTTGCCCTCCTGGAGGAGCACATCTACATCAGTGGCGGAGTGCGTGGACTGCAGTTGAAGATAGCCCCCGGCGACCTGGTAAGGGCTAGCGGTGCAAGCTTTGTTGACTTTACCTAGTCATGCCTGTGCTGGCTGGTGAAGTAGCGCCTGAGCCTTCGGCTTGCCGAGACACTGCCTAGGAGAATCATCAGCACAATAGCGGCCGAGAACAGGCTCAGTGACCAGTTCAGTCTCCAGATGACCTGACGGTAGTGCGTCATAAAGAGGTCTAGGGCGGTAAAGGTGAGGAACACGACGATAAGGCTGAAAAATATGATATCTGCCAATGGGATCCGTGTCTTGGTCCGTGTCAGGAACAAGAGGAAAAAGAGCCCCACACCCAAGAAAAACACACAGGCCGTGGGTAGGGCTACCGGGACAAACCAAGTCAGGCTCCCTGCAATTACCACATTGACCAATGCCACATATCCTAGAGGGGAGATGACCAGCAACAGTGCTGTCCACACTGGGTGAGCCTTCGCTTTCCCTGTTGTGGTGAAGACGGCAAAAATCCAAAGGAGGACCAAGGCCCCTACAGCGATGAGTGACCAGCTGAGGT
>CAZTXW010000102.1:3216-6753 GCA_964617345.1 uncultured Sphaerochaeta sp.
GCAAAAATCCAAAGGAGGACCAAGGCCCCTACAGCGATGAGTGACCAGCTGAGGTGCCTGTCTGTTGCATCGAGGCCAAGCAGGTAGATTGACACCAGTACGATATGGGTCGAGCTCTGGGCCACATAGGTATGCCTGGCCACCAGGGCCATCGCTATGACCAGGGCAGCCATTGCTGTACTGAACAGGGGGATGAAACTGTGCGCCATATTTCCAGAATACCACATGGTAAGGGCTATGGTGATCTCGCTTACCACCAACAGGGAGAGTATGAGTTCGATGATGCCTTTGCTGGTCTTGTTTATCCCACCGGTCCCCTTCTTTGGAAGGGGTTGGGGAAACAAGGGTTCTGATTCCCCACGCTCCATGTGGGGAGGCAGCATCACAGGGGTCTGACAAAGGGGGCACTGTCGTGCCCTATCTTCCAGCTTAACCCCACACTGTATGCAATATGCCATCGTTCACTCCTATTTTCATTCTGTACGGTTGGATGAGACTTCAACAGGGATGCCGTCTTCCACAAGAAACCTGCAGAAATCCCGTTCAAGGGCGGTATCCGTATTGAAAAAACTGCTGAAGTTGATGACAACCTTATCCTTATAGCCGACAACGGCAAGGGAGACCTTATTTATCTGCCCGGGGCAGAGATAGAAATCCATACGTTCAACTGAGCTTTCCAGCTCCTTTGGGATCTCCACATAGCCAAGATTGGTGATGATTGCAGAGTACAGGTCATCCCCCAGGGAATTGGACAGCAGCTTGAACAGGGGATTCTTGATTGCTGTGGGGGCGAACCGCATCAGGATGTGCCGCTCCCCGCCCACGTTGCGCTGTATCTGGCTTCGGATCCTCTTGGGATCCTGAGAGAGAGCCATGTCCAGATGTATCTTCCTGAGGATTTCCTCAAAGGTGTACTCCCCAAGGGCTGGGTTGATGCCGGGTACGGCAAAGAGCGTGAAATTCCTCATGGTGTCGAAATGGAAGATGTTCCTCAGGTTCATCGGGACAGAGAGGTGTATGGGCTTTCGCTTTCTCTGTTTCGGGACTTCCTCTTTCTGAAACTGCTGCAACACCATTGCCAGAACCGAGCAGAGGTATACCGTTATGGTATACCCATGCTCCTTGCACCTGGCTCGCAAGGTCTGGGCATCGACCATCGCACTGATGACCTTTACCCTATCGTCATACTCCCCTGTCCCCTTACGATGATAAGCTGATCCTGTCGAGGGGGATCCTGGGATATTCTTGTCATAGAGATGTTGGAAAGGGTCACTGAATTCCTGGCTTTTGGGCCGTTCGTCAAAGGCCAATGCACCCTTGAACGTAACGTCGGCAATATCAGAGAGGCGACAGTACTCACTTACGATCATCTTCAGGTAGACAAGGGCTCCCGAACCGTCGGTAAGTGCATGGAAGCACTCCAAGGCTATCCTGTGCTTGCCGTAGAGCACTTTGAAGAGATAGCCGTTGTTCTCCTTGAAAGATATCCTTCCACTTGGGTAGGACCCCTCCTCATACAAGCGCGGACTCTTGTGGTTTGGGGAGAGGTAGTACCAGAAGAACCCTTTGTGGAGACTTACTTTGGCATACGAGCAGCGCTCCAGCATCTTTTGCAGGGCAAGCTCCAGGACCTGGGGGACTATCTCCTGCTTGAGGTCCATCGATACCCGAAATGTGTTCGCATTGTATTTGGCCTCTGTGGGAGGGTAGATAAGCGCTGAGTTGTCCAAGGCAATGAAGCCTTCCGGTGCATAACTTTGTGCTCGAATCATCTATTCGTCGTATCGCTTCCCATGTTTGTAGAAGGGGGTTTTCACCAAGGTGGCGCGCTTCTTCTTCCCATGGATCTCAATGGTCAGTTCATCACCAAACTTGAGCTTTGGCTCACGATTGATGAGGACATAGGCACAGAACACCTGTAAGGTGGGGCTTTTGGTCCCGCTGGTGACAAAACCGATGGACTCTTCGTCGAGGAAGACCTCACATCCTTGGCGAGGCACTGCCTTGTCGATCATCACCACACCCCGAAGGGTTCTGGGTACCCCCTCCTCTTTCTGCTTCGCAAGGGCCTCTTTTCCACAGAAATCTTCTTTTTCAAGGCGGACAAAGTAGCCGAGGTTTGCCTCCAATGGCGTGATGCTCTCACTAATCTCATGCCCATACAGAGGCAGTTTCGCCTCTAGGCGAAGGGTATCCCTACAACCGAGACCGCAGCATTCGATCCCGTATTCCGCCCCTGCTTCCAGGAGGGTATCCCAAAGGACAGCAGCCTCTTCAGCTGCACAGTAGAGCTCAAAGCCATCTTCGCCTGTATAGCCGGTACGGCTGACAAGGCACATCACCTCACCTACAGCACAGGGCGAGCAGTAGGTGAAGGGGCTCATTTCCCTACACTCAGGCATAAGGGCCTCAAGGACATCCAGGGCCAAGGGGCCCTGCAAGGCAAGTAGGGCCGTACCCTCGGAAAGATCTACAATGGTAGGTCTTTCCTTACCCGGATAAGGTGCCCCTTCCTGCATCCAGGCGAGGTCTTTCTCTATATTTGAGGCGTTCATCACAACCAGAAAGGAGTGGTGGTCACGGCAATAGATAAGCAGGTCATCGACAACCGTGCCGTTGGGATAACACATCATGGTATACATGACTTCACCTTTTTTCATACTGCTGATGGTATTGGTACAAAGGTAGTCCAGAAATTCGGTTGCACTTTCTCCGGTTACCAAACACTCCCCCATGTGGGAGACGTCAAACAGGCCTACGCGAGTCCGTACGGCCTCATGTTCGGCATTGATGCCCTTGGAAAAATGTACCGGCAGTTCCCAGCCGCCAAAATCGACCAGCTTGACCCCTTCATACTTGCTGTACACATCATACAACGGTGTGCGTTTCATCCCTCTTCCTCCTAGTGGTGTGTTAGATCAGGGCGATCATCTCAATTTCGACCGCAACATCCTTAGGAAGTTTGGCAACTTGAACAGCTGACCGTGCAGGAAGGATACCTTCACCAAAACTTGCAGCATATACAGCGTTTACAGCTGCGAAGTCATCCATATTCTTCAGGAAGACCGTAGCCTTCACCACTTTGGAGAGATCACTGCCTGCTTCTGCCAGGACCGCCTGGATATTTTTAAAGACTTGCTTGGCCTGGTTAGCTGCATCCCCTCCCACCAGTTCATTGGTCTTGGGATCGACAGGCAGTTGGCCTGAGGTAAATACAAAGGGTGCTGCTATGATAGCCTGGCTATACGGGCCGATGGCTGCAGGAGCCTTGTCTGTGTTTACTAGCTTCTTCTCGATCTGGTTACTCATATGCTGTTTCTCCTATGCTCTAACAATACTCCCTGAACCACTCTCTTGCAAGCAGTTCCAAGGGCAAATGCCCTTGGTGTAACGGTAGAGAACATGAAGAGGAACAATATCTGGAATCTTACAAGCAATTGCTTAGATACTAAGGGTACTGGAGTCTTATATCAGGCCATGGTGAAGCAAAACTTTTTTGATGCTCTCTTTCCATTCGATCATAGGATTATCTTTATA
>CAZTXW010000103.1:0-6624 GCA_964617345.1 uncultured Sphaerochaeta sp.
GACCTTCGGGTTATGAGCCCGACGAGCTGCCAACTGCTCCACCCTGCGTCGAATTGCTTCCCTACAATAAGGTAAATGCAAACTCTTGTCAACAGGGATCAGAAAAGAATGGGACTTTCGTGTAATATATTGCCAGAAAAACAAATATGTTTGCTATCCTGCCTACTTTCGCAAATCATTTCTTTCTGGTATGATTATTTTTTGCAATGACACGTACATTTTGCCATAGGTTTTTCTCTATTTTTTGGCTAATGTCCGGGATGTAAGGAGTCTGCATACGAGCAAAAAAATTGTAATCCTGGGAGCAGGAAGAAGGGGCCTTGGTCTAGCCAAACACCTTATCGAAGAGCATAGGGATGTGGTGATCATCGACAACTCTCACGAGCGGGTTGCAACAGCTGTTGCAAAACTCGACTGCCTGGGCATTCTGGGAAATGGAACAGATATTGACAAGCTTATCGAAGCCGGCTGTGAGACAGCAGAGGCATTCATTGCTGTAACCAACAGCGACGAGATAAACCTCGTCTCCTGTGGGATGGTCTCCTCCACCTTCAAGAGCACCAAGACAGTGGCCGCCATCCGAAGCCTGGTCTACACAGGGGTAGATGGACTGAAGGAAGGGTTGCTTGGCATCGACTATATCGTCAATCCCAATGCAGAAGCCGCCAGATACATATTCAATACCATTGAACAGGGTGTATACAGCAATGTCCTGGGCTTCAGCAATACCAAGCTGTTGCTCTATAACTTCTATGTAGAGCCATTCTCTCCCTATATCGGCACCTCTGTCATGGATATGCGTAAGAAGATGAAGGCTGACTTTGTCATCGCTGCCATACATAGGGGGCACAAGGCCCTGGTCCCCTCAGGCAATACGACCATCGAGCCTAAGGACACCCTTTCCATCGTTGCAGATTCTGAGGAGGTCACCGACATCCTCAAGACTGTGGGAAAACTCCAGAAGAAACCCACCAAGATAGTCTTGGTAGGAGCAAGCAAGATAACGCGCGCCCTGCTGAACCGCATGACCGTTGCTATGCGTGGCAAGGTAACGGTGGTAGACCAGGACGAAGCTGTCTGCAACAATTTTTCTGAACGGTTCCCTGAAGTCCTTGTCATAAAAGCTGACATCACCGATGAGGACATCATGCAGGAAGAGCAGCTGGGAAGCTATGAGCTTCTCATTGCCCTCACTGACAACGATGAGCTCAATATCATCACCGCCTCCTATGCCAAAAGGATTGGAATATCCCGATCGATGGCACTTATCAGGCAGAACAACAACTACACTCGCCTTGCATCCTACCTTGACATAGATGTAGTCATCTCCATAACAGATACCACTGTAGAGTCGCTGTTGCGATATCTCAGGGGCACCAATGTGGAGAGCCTGCACAGCCTGTACAATGGCCAGCTGGAAATCTTTGAATTCTCCATCAATGGAACCTGTGCTGTCTGCAAGAAAAAACTGAGTGACATAAATATGAAGAAAAAAGCTATTGTGGCAGGGCTTACCCTGAAGAGTGGAAAAAGTGTCATCCCGACAGGAAACACCACCCTTCATGAGGGAGACACAGTCATAGTGGCGGCCATGCGCGAGTCAGCTGAGTTCATACAAAAACTTTTTGGGTAGGTAGTAATGATAAATTGGAAACAAGATTTCAGGCTCCTCGCCTTCATCCAGCTGGTCCTTGGCTTTTTTATGATCTTCCCTACCCTCATTGCCGTATACCTGAAGGAAGAGGCCGCCTTGCATGGCTTCCTCATAGCCTACGGGGCAATGGCTGTTTTTTGCACCCTGGTCTTTTATCTGACCCGAAACATCACAAACCATACCCTCGCATCCCGTGACGGATATCTGTTTGTCACCTTCACCTGGATCATAGCAACATCCATTAGTGCAATACCTCTGGTGGCCAGCGGCAGTTATGTGAACTACAGCAGTGCCTTCTTTGAGATCATGAGCGGCTTCACCACCACAGGGGCAACGGTACTCACCGAGATAGAGAGCCTGCCCAAGTCAATCCTCTTCTGGCGTTCAGAGACAAACTGGCTTGGGGGAATGGGTATCGTGGTGCTATTCGTAGCACTCCTGCCTGTCTTGGGAGTAAGCGGAACCCTGTTGGTGGGTGCAGAATCGGTAGGACCTACCAAAGACAAGCTCACCCCCAAGATCAAGACAACAGCAGCAATCCTCTGGTCAATCTACCTGCTGTTCTCCCTGCTGGAGACGGTGTTGCTCAAGCTTGGTGGCCTGTCGCTGTATGATGCCATCACCGTCACCTTCTCCACTATGGCCGCAGCGGGGTTCTGTGTGAAGAACTCCTCCATAGGAACCTTCAGCAGTGCATATGTTGATATAGTGGTGACCATCTTCATGATGATCGCAGGGGCTAACTTCGCCCTGTACTACAAGGCCTTCTCTGGAAGGATCAAATCAGTGTGGAAGGATGGGGAGCTGCGTGTCTACCTGGGAATATGGACAGCTGTCTCGCTCTTGTCAGCCTTTACCCTGAGCCGTGCAGACACCTATGGGGGATTCTGGCAGTCCTTGCGTTTCAGTGCATTCCAGAGCGCCTCGATCCTTACCACAACCGGTTTTGCCACAGCCAACTACATACACTGGCCGGCATTCTCCCAGATGCTTCTTCTGATGCTCTTCTTCGTAGGGGGATGTGCAGGATCCGCAGGTGGTGGGGTCAAGGTAATCCGGGTAGCCACACTGTTGAAGATGGCAAAGGCGCATATCAGCCAAAGGATTCACCCCAAGGGAATCTTCCAGATTCGTGTTGGCCAGAATACGATGAGACCTGAGCTGCTACTCTCCATATCCACCTTTTTCGGTATCTACATCGCCACAGGAGTGCTTGGATCGGTCATCATTTCCTTGAGCGGGACTGACATGCTTACCAGTTTTGCAGCGGCCTTTCTCTGTCTCGGAAACATTGGGATTGGATTTGGGGAAGTGGGGCCCACAGGCAACTTCGCCTCTTTCCCCACGTCCATCAAGTGGGTCTGCTCCTTTTTGATGCTGGTAGGCAGGCTGGAACTCTTCACTGTCTACGCCCTCTTCACCAAGGCTTTCTGGAAACGCTGACAATCATCAATTAAGACCACTTTAGCCGGATACATGCTATACTACCCGTAAAATTTCCAAGGAGAAGCATATGTCTGGTGTAGCACTCATCATTACCTTCATCATCGCAATAGCGATCATGATCGTGGCAATTTCTAAATGGAATGTGAACCCTTTCTTGGCACTTATGGGGGTATCACTCATCCTCGCCATTGTAGTCGGAATCCCATTGGCGGACATTCCCGGCACCATTGGCTCCGGCTTTAGTGGCATATTCAGCAGCATAGGTATAGTCATCATCCTGGGTGCCCTTATCGGGACCATCCTTGAAAAGACCGGTGCCGCCCTGAAACTTGCCGAAATGGTGGTGCGCCTGGTCGGGCAGAAAAGGCCACAGCTGGCCATGGAGATAATGGGTTGGGTCGTATCCATCCCCGTATTCTGTGACAGCGGCTTTGTCATCCTTGACCCTATTCGCAGGGCGTTGCGAAAGAAGACCCAGTTCTCCTCTGTGGCCATGACTGTCGCCCTCTCGGCAGGGCTGTACACCTCACACGTATTCATCCCCCCCACACCAGGGCCCATCGCAGCAGCGGGGACCTTGGGTATTGGGGACAACCTGTTCATGGTCATCGTCCTCGGAGCTATTGTCTCTATCCCTTCCCTGCTGGTTGCCTACTTCTATGCAAACTTCATCGGCAAGCGGATCAAGAGTGCCGATGAGGAGACTGAAGATCTTACAGGCCAGGATTATGATGAACTGCTCAAGAGCTTTGGCAAACTCCCCAACGGCTTCATGGCAGTGGCACCCATCCTAATCCCTATCCTCTGCATGGCTCTGGGTTCCCTTGCCAGTGCATTGGGCTGGGTCGGCAATATGGCAACCTTCAGCAAGTTCATCGGAAGTCCCATCATCGCACTGACTGTAGGCCTTCTTTTCGGTATCATCCTGCTTGGCCAAAGTGGCAAGATGCGTTCATTCAACGCCATGACAACCGATACCCTCAAGGTAGTTGGACCCATCCTCTTCATCACCGCAGCAGGAGGCGTGCTTGGTAAGGTCATCAGCAGCGCAGGTTTTGTTGGGTACATGAAGGACAATGCGGCAGCCTTGAGCATGGTCGGCATCTTCTTCCCCTTCATCATCTCTGCCATCCTCAAGTCTGCCCAGGGCTCATCCACTGTAGCCATCACAACTACAGCAGGTATCATGGGTAGCTTTGTTGACAGCGGCTCGATGATGACAGGCCTCGGCCTTACCTCCCCGATCGCAGCAGTACTTACTGTCATGGCCATAGGAGCAGGTGCGATGACAGTCTCCCATGCAAATGACTCCTATTTCTGGGTGGTGACCAACTTTGGCGAGATGAAGCCTGAAGATGGCTACAAGACACAAACCATGGTCACATTGCTCATGGGACTGGCATCTATGATTTTCATCTGGATTATCTCCCTCTTTTTGCTGTAAGATAGAACACAAGACGGAGGCGAAAGTCTCCAATACCATCATAGCAGCTTCCCCCCCCGAGGGCAGCTGCTAGTATTTATAGGAGCCGAAATTGAAAAACATCCTCTTGATCCCCGATTCATTCAAAGGAACCATGAGTTCCGAAGAGATCTGCGCCATCATGGACAAAGCCATCAAGAACCACTATCCCGATGCACTGGTAAAGCAGATTCCCGTCGCTGATGGTGGAGAAGGAAGTGTCGACGCATTCTTGCAAGCCCTTGGAGGGGACAAGCGATTCTTGACCGTACAAGGCCCTTTTGGGAAACCCATGGAGAGCTTCTATGGAGTGGTGAAAGGGAGTACTGCTGTCATAGAGATGGCCTCCTGTGCAGGACTTCCCCTTGTGGGAGATGATCTTTTCCCCGACCGGACGACAACCTTCGGGGTCGGACAGCTGATCCTGGATGCCGCGGAAAGCGGATGCAAGGAGATCATCGTAGGTCTGGGCGGAAGTGCGACCAATGACGGAGGATGTGGGGCCGCAGCTGCCTGTGGCGTCGTGTTCAAGGATGAGGAGGGCATGGCTTTCATCCCAACAGGAGGAACCCTCCACAGGGTGGCCTCTATCGATCGATCGGGTCTCAACAAGGCATTGGAAGGGGTCACCATCATTACCATGTGTGATATCGACAACCCCTTCTACGGACCAAAAGGCGCTGCCCACATCTTTGGACCACAGAAAGGGGCAGACCCTGAAATGGTGAAGACTTTGAATGCAAACCTCGAAAGTCTGGCCAAGGTCATCAAAAAAGATTGTAAGCTTGATGTGCAGGCTATCCCGGGTTCCGGGGCAGCCGGAGGCATGGGAGGCGGTATGGCTGCCTTCTTTGGTTCCACCCTTCAGATGGGCATAGAGACAGTACTTGACACCGTAAACTTTGACAAACTCCTTGAAACGGCAGACCTGGTGCTTTCGGGCGAAGGCAAGATCGACAGTCAGTCCCTCAGGGGCAAGGTCGTCATTGGTGTAGCCAGAAGGGCAAAGAAAGCCAACGTCCCTGTTGTGGCAGTCGTTGGTGATATCTCCGACGATGTCGAGGGAGCCTATGACGAAGGTGTCAGCGGCATCTTCTCCATCAACCGCCTTGCTGTTGACTTCAAGATCGCCAAGACACGGGCCCACCAGGATATGGAGAAGACAGTCGACAACCTGATGCGCTTTGTCAAACGCATGGGTCTGTGAACCAAACAATACTCCTAGGAAGGCTCAAGACTATAAGTGAGCCTTCCTATGCCCAGTTTTCAGAAAAGCTCAAGGCATCCGAACGCCAAATATTGGGAGTTAGGATGCCTCAGATAACAGCCTTGGCAAAAGAACTGTCAAAATTAGAGGGATTGGCTTTCCTTGATGATTTCCTTCTCTATCCCAGTGTCTGCTATGAGGAGGTCATACTTGCCTATAAGGTGTTCGGCCTTCTGAAGCTGGACGTACAGACCAGTATGAACTACCTACAGAAGCTATTGGCCTACAATGACAGCTGGGCAAGCAATGACTGTCTCTGTTCCGCCTTCACCGCCCCCAAAAATAACCAAAAAGAGTACTGGCCCCTCATCAAGGGCTATCTTGACTCTTCCAATCCCTGGGATATCCGATTTGCCACCATCTCCATGATGACCAGCTACCTTACCGATGCTTATGCCCCTGAGGTGCTCGAGCTCCTCAAGGCAGTACGAAGCGAGCATTACTATGTGAACATGGGCCTTGCCTGGACCTTTGCCACTTCTGTTGCAAAACAGAGGGACCTGACCATTCCCTACCTGGAAAAGGGTGTGCTCAATGAAGTGGTACGAAAGAAGGCGATACAGAAGTGCATCGAGTCCTTCAGGGTAAGCAACCAGGACAAGGCACTGCTGCGCTCTATGCGCTGAACACCCTCAGGGCATTTTTCTGCCACATGCCTTCCAGCTCACTGTTGGTAAAACCTGCTTTACAAAGAGCATCCCAAAGTTGTTCCATCCCTGCAATATCCTCTATTGCAAGCTTACCCTCAATACCATCAAAATCAGTTCCGATAGCCAAAATCTCGCTTCCACCCTT
>CAZTXW010000104.1:0-6616 GCA_964617345.1 uncultured Sphaerochaeta sp.
TAATTCCTGACCAATTCCCCGTTGAGAAACTCCCTTATCAGGGCAATTCGCACTGAAAGCCTCACTATCGCAGATCGTGGTCTCTGCAATGCGTGGGCTATGATGGGATGGCCCTCCCAGAGGAGGGTGACCCTGAAGTGGTCTCCCTGGAACTCACAGCTGGCCACCTGGGCGTTCTTGAACTCCAGGTGGGGAAAGAATTCAGGCAGGGGCAGTTCTGCATCATCCTGGATGGTGACATGCTCAGGACGGAAGAAAATCGTATGCTCGCCTTCCAGAGGCTTGAAGGTCTCTTTTGCCATACCCGGTTGGCTAGCCAGGTTTCTGGGAATGAGGGTGTAGGGTAGGGTATTCCCCTCTCCCATGAATGTTGCGACAAACAACGAGTTAGGCTTGTGGTAGATATCTTCTCCCGATCCTATCTGGCCAACCCGTCCCTCTTGCATCACGATGATGGTATCGGCAATAGCAAGGGCCTCTTCCTGGTCATGGGTCACATACAAGGTGGTGATTCCTGTCTCATCATGGATTCTTCGTATCTCGGTGCGCAGGTGTTTTCGCAGCTTTGCATCAAGGGCACTCAGAGGTTCATCCAGCAACAGCAGGTGAGGCTGGGAGGCAAGGGCACGTGCCAAGGCTACACGCTGACGCTCTCCTCCGGAAAGTTCCTGGGGTTTGCGTTTCTGGTATCCTTCAAGGGAAACGAGGGCGAGCAGACGCTTCACCTCAGAAAGGCGTTGGGCCTTGGGGATATGCCGGAGTTTCATGGGGTAAGCGATATTCTGGGCAACACTCATATGGGGAAAGAGGGCGTAGTCCTGGAATACCATCGCTATTTGTCGTGCATGCACAGCTTCGTCTATGATGTCCTTCCCGTTGAGGAAGATGCTTCCCTCCTCAGGGGTTATCAGGCCTGCGATAAGTTGCAGTGTGGTGCTCTTGCCACAGCCCGACGGTCCGATGATGCAGGCAAGTTCACCCTCCTTGACGGAAAAGGAGGCATCGAGGGCGAAGTCCGCATAGGACGCTTTCATGGTACAGGTAAGACCCTTATCGGCCATTGTTCTCTCCCTTTGCCAGTTCACTGACGAGAAATACGATGCTGCATACAACAATGAGGACACTCCCCAGGGCACAGGCCCCCTGGAAGTTATAGGAGCCTATCAGGCGGTACATGATGACTGGAAGGGTGATGATGGCGCTGTTAGCAAGCGTAAGGGTTGCCGTGATCTCCCCCATGCTGAGGGCGAATGCGAACATCCCCCCTGTTACCAATGCCCCTTTGAGCAGGGGTATCTCAATGAGGAAGAAGGTGCGCAAGGGGCTAGCGCCCAGGGTAAGGGAGCTCTGGATATAGGAGAGGGGCATCTTACGGTACTCAGGAAGTATCGTTCGCAGGACAAAGGGGATGGCTATGACCATATGGGCAAGAACCACCAGTGTATATCCAACCGATAAGCCACCGCGAATCCTGTTGGAGATGAGAAAGTAACCCAAGCCTATGATGACTGAGCTGACGGTCATCGGCAGCATTCCAAACAGCTCCAGGGCGGAAGAGGCAAAGCCTCTCTTCCGGATGGCTGTAGCCAGGGTCAGGGCAATGGGTACTGTCACCATTGCAACGAGGGCCGCTATGAGCAGGCTGTTTGTCAGAGCCTCTAGAGCTGATCCCATATGACCTGTGCCCCTCTCCAGTGCGAACAGCTGGCGGTACCACCTGAAGCTGAAACTCTCAGTGCCCGATCGTGTAGTGGATGCCATGAAGGAACGTACCACAATGGATGCTATCGGTCCGAGGATGAACAACAGGGTGAGCAATGAGTAGAAGAAGGCGAGAGCCTTTCCCGCCTTGGTGGCAGGTTTCCTTGAAAGTCTGTTCTTTGAGGTGTTGAACTCCTCACTTCTGGCCAGCATCTTCTGGCTCTTGTTGTACCAGATGAGCAAGAGCGAAGTAATGAGGATCGAGAAGAGCGAAAGGGCTGCAGCCCCTCCGCTATCCAAGGAGGTACGAGCCAGGCGGTAGATCTCCACCTCCATCGTGGTGTACTGGGGACCTCCACCAAGGACCAGGATGATGGCAAAGCTGTTGTAGCAGAAAAGAAAGACCAGTGTCGCTGCCGAGATGACCGAAGGCAGCAACCTCGGCAGTGTGATGGACCAGAAGGTCTGCACCCTTTTCGCTCCCAAGGTCCAGGCTGCCATCTCACAGTGGGTGTCCATATGTTCCCAGTAGGTCGATACCAGGTTCATTACAATGGGGAAGTTGAAGAAGGTGTGGGCAAGGATGATTGCCTTGAAGGAGTAGAGTATTTTTATGGGAGGCTTTTCAAGGGAGAGAAGGCCCATGAGAAACTTGTTGAGAAAGCCGTTGTTGCCAAAGAAGATGACAAAGCCCAGGACTACGAGGATCGAGGGGATGACAAAGGGGACTGTGGTCAGGGCCCTGATGAATCGTCTTCCCCTGAAGGAGTAGTTTGCCAGGAGGTACGCACCTGGCAAGGCAACAATGACAGAGGCGAGGGTGCTCAATGCTGCCTGGTAGAGGGTGAAGAGCAGGATGCGAACCGTATATGCTGAGGTGAAGGTCTGTTTGATGCGAAAAAGGGAGAAGCCCTCCTCGGTGAGGAAGGCTGTGGAAAGGGTGAAGAAGAGGGGCACAAGGAAGAGTACCAGGAGCACGATAGCCCCTGGAGCAGGCATAGCCTTGTAGAAGCCCTTATACTCTCCTCCAACCTGTCTTGTCATCTGCTCATTACCTGTGTCCATTCAGTTAGCCACCTATCGAGGTTTTTTTCAATAGCGAGAGCATCGAGGGAGAGGCTTTTCTGAGGTTTTGGAGCCCAATCGAAGGCAGGGGGCAAAACTGTATCGCTATTTGTCGGATACATGGAGTTTGCTGTAGCAACTACCAGCTGTGCATCGGTAAGCAGGAAATCAATGAACTGCTGTGCCGCTTCCTTTTTCTTGCTGGAAGAGAGAAGGCCCACTGCCTCAATGGTGGTGCTGTGCCCTTCGGTGAACAGGGCTGTCCTATATCTGGTGGTATCTTCAAAGCTCACGTGGTAGACAGGGCTGGTGGTGTAGCTCAGCACCAGGGGAGCCTCACCTTCGGTGAAGAGCCCATAGGAGCTGGACCACCCCTCGGTGATGGTGAGGGCATTGCCCTTCATCGCCTTCCACCAG
Organism: uncultured Sphaerochaeta sp.; assembly: GCA_964617345.1. GTDB lineage: Bacteria > Spirochaetota > Spirochaetia > Sphaerochaetales > Sphaerochaetaceae > Sphaerochaeta. The sequence goes on from CAZTXW010000104.1 coordinate 3,184, forward strand.
GAGAGATACCCGTCTTCCCCATAGACTTCGATAGTCCAGAGCAACATGCCCAGGCCTACGGATGAGGTTCTGGGGTCGATGAGCAGGACCTTGTCCTTGTACTTGGGGTCTGTGAGATCATCAAGTGATGAGGGGATCATGTCAGGGGGAAGCTTTTCAGAGTCATAGACAAAGGCGAAGTTGCCGTAGTCAAAGGGTAGGAGCCTGTTCTGGGGGTCGAACTGCAGGAATGCAGGGATGGATGCGAGAGCGGGACTATTGTACGGTTCAAACAGGTCTGCGGCATAGGCCTGGGCAGCCATGTCATCACTGATACCCACCACCACATCGGCTAGCGGGTTGTTTTTCTCAGATGTGACCTTGATGAGCATCTCGATGGCATCGCCTGCACTTACCAGGTTTACCCTGATGCCGGTCTTTTCCTCAAAGTCGGCTACAATGGTCGGACCGGGACCCCAGTCGCCACAAAAGGCGTCATAGGCATACACGGTGATCTCCTGTTGTGATGACTCTTTGTTTTCCTTCTTTCCTTGTGCAAAGACAAGGGAAGAGACGAGGAGAATGGCAAGAACTGCTACAATACTTCGATGCTTATTCATTAAGCACCTCCTTAGTGGTATTCTGCCATGGGGAATAGGTGTGTTTGAGAGTTGCATGTCTCCCTCCGCTGGTATTATCCAGATCAGGTTAACGGGTGTGATCTCAGGCCAAGCGGCCACCCCAGGACATCCTTACCCTACAGATATTGGTAAAATCTGTCAAGCGTGGTTTGTTGACCACCCTCTTTTCCTGCTGTACAGTACAGCTATGAAGCATGTTGTACTCTCCTCGGAAATAGCTAAAGTCGACGCTGCAGCACAAGAGGCATTCTCACTTCCCGCCCTCTGCCTGATGGAGAGTGCGGCCATGGGAGTCTGGAGTGTGGTAGAGAGCAGGATCCCTACAAAGGATGCCTCGTTGGTGTTTCTCTGTGGAGGAGGGAATAACGGTGGCGATGCCCTCGCTGTTACCCGCCTCTCCTATAACAGTGGCTTTCGCAATGTGCTGTGCATACTGGCAAGCAAGCGTCTTTCTCCCTCGTGCGAACGCCAGCTTGAGATACTGAGGAAGTACGGCATAGAAATCATCACCTTAGGAAAAACGATACCTGAAAAGGTGGAGCAAGCGATAGGGGAGGCAGATTTTCTCTTTGACGGGCTTGCAGGTACTGGCTTGCAGGGAAACTTGCGAGGGCATGCCCTCTCGTTGATCCATCTCTCCAACGCCAGCAAGGCCTATACCATCGCCATCGACATCCCTTCTGGGGTGAGTGAAGAGGCCGATGCATCCTCAGCTCATGGGAAAGCTGACCTCACCATAACCTTTGGCATGAGAAAGCTTGCGATGTACCACCCCCAAACCCGCTGCTGCTGTGGTGAGATTGTGGTACGAAACCCTTCTTTTCCCCCTCAACTAGTGGAAAAGGCCCCTATCGTTGCGGATATCTACACCATGGATGATATGAAACTTGAAAAGCTCTGCTGCTCTTCCTACAAGAACAAGCGTGGACATCTGGCAATCGTTGGGGGCAGCAAGATGTATACCGGAGCTGCCAGATTGTCTGCCCGTTCAGCCTTTGCTTCCAGATCAGGATTGGTGACGCTTTTTTGTGATGAGGATGCCTATCCCATAGCTGCAGCTGAGTCCCCCTCTGTCATGGTACGCCTGCTTGAGCATGATAGTGATCTCTCACCATTTGATGCACTCCTGGTTGGACCGGGGTGGGGTAGTGGTCGTTCTTCCCAGTTGGAGAAACTTTTGTCGTTGAACAAAAGCATGGTTCTTGATGCCGACGGCATCACGAACTATGCAGGATTACTGCAGAAAAACAGAGCTGTTGCCCATGGTCCAATGATACTGACACCTCACCTTGGGGAGCTGAAACGGCTGACAGAAGCACTGGGAGAAAAAGATCGTGATGAACATCCCCCTGAAGAGACTCCCCAGGCATTTTTTACCCTGATACAGACTGTCGCTGACCGCCTTGATGCCACCCTAGTGGTTAAAAGTTCCTTGGTCCACATAGCCTTTCCCGGGGAGAGCAGGATAGCCATCATCGAAGGGCTCAATCCCTCCTTAGGCGTTGCAGGTAGTGGTGATGTGCTTGCAGGGGTCATCGCTGCCCTGCTGGCAGGAGGGATGAAGGTGAGGGAGGCAGCCCTTCTGGGAGCGGCTCTTCACCAGGAGGCGGGAACACTAGCCCACACAAAGCGTGGCTACTATGACAGTGAGACGCTTGTGGACTACCTGGGTCAGGTTGTGATGGGAGCAGAACGATGATGCAGATCTATCTGCTGTCCGTTGCCTACCTGTTGCTGGGTTCAGCCTTCCTGCTCAGTGATACGTATGGGGGAAGGTTCTCCCTGTTGCTCTCCCTCAGGTATGTGTTCCGTACCAAGAAGGGGTTTCAGACGATTATGATCATCCTGGGTTTTGCCTTGAGCCTTGCCTTGGGGTTTTTCCCCATGTCCCCTGGACCACGCTTGCTGGGAGACCTCATCCCCATGGCAAATACGATCCTGCTTACCTTCTGGTATCTGTTTCATGCCTTGAGGTATAGTGATGAGGATGCATCCCTGCAAGAGAAATCAGTGCTTGAATCTACAGGACAATATTTTGAGAAGAACAAGCGAAACTTCGGGTTCCTGACGGCTCTTGTTGCCCTCTTGCATTTTCTGGTTCCGATGTCCGTATTGTTGTAAGGAAGGCTATGATGGAAGCATATACACAAGAGCGCATCACCACCGCAGGAGTACTACGTAAGGATGGACTTTACTTTGTCGCCAAACGTGAGGACAAGGGGGCCATCGGGGGGCTCTGGGAGTTTCCTGGAGGCAAGAACCGATGGGGCGAGAGTGAGCAGGAGACCTTGAGGCGGGAGTTTCAGGAGGAGCTCGGGCTCGACATTGCAGTCGGTGTTCTCCTGCATACCCATGATTTTGTCAATAAGGGAACCCTCTACCACCAGAAAGCGTACCTTGTCTCCTGTAGCGATGCCCGAGAGCCTACCCTGAGCGTCCATACCACCTATCGGTGGGTATCCGTCGAAGAGCTGCAGACCCTGCAGTTTGCACCCAGTGACCAGAGGATTATCGCTTCTTTGCTGAAATAAGGGTCATCAAGTCTGGGTAAGGATGCAGTAGATGGTCGAGCTGTAGGTGCCTGAAAGGGGATAGGTCTCCGGTGCCACAAATATGCGGATATCGCCTTCAAGAATGTTGCCATCAGTGGAGGTGCCATCGATAGGGGATACTGTCGGCAGATAGGCAGAATTAAAGAGTGTCGACGAAGAGGTTATCTGCACAGCGGATGTATCGGGTGCAGTCGGGTCAAACACCAGACTGTAGGGTACAGGCGTTGCTCCGACTGACTGGAGGGTGAAACTGGTCAATGT
>CAZTXW010000105.1:0-6591 GCA_964617345.1 uncultured Sphaerochaeta sp.
GACATACTGCATACGTAGGTGCTACACTCCTTCAAAATGTACTCACATGATGGTCTGTCGGACCAGAAGGATTGCTTGTATGGAGAAGAAAAACATCGATTGGGGAGGTCTTGGTTTTACCTATTCCAAGACCGATAGCCGATATGTTTCCCACTGGAAAGGGGGAGTCTGGGATGAGGGACAGATGGTCGAGGATGCCAGTGTCACCATCAGCGAAAGCGCTGGAGTGCTTCAGTATGCACAGACCTGTTTTGAAGGCTTGAAGGTCTACACGACAATCGATGGACGAGTTGTTGCCTTCCGTCCCGACCTCAATGCAAAGCGCATGTACGATACTGCCAAAAGACTGCTGATGCCCGCCTTTGATGAAGAACGTTTCGTTGAAGCCCTGGACATGCTGGTCAAGGCAAACCTTGCCTACGTCCCCCCCTATGGAAGTGGGGCGACGCTCTATATCCGGCCCTTCCTGTTTGGCAGCGGACCTGTCATCGGAGTCGCTCCCTCTCCTGAGTATACCTTCAGGATGTTCTGCACGCCAGTGGGTCCGTACTTCAAGGGAGGGATCAAACCCCTGAAGCTGGTCGTCAGCGAATATGACAGGGCAGCTCCCCAGGGAACCGGCCATATCAAGGCAGGGCTCAACTATGCAATGAGCTTGTATGCTGGCTATGAGGCCAAGGCCAACGGCTTTGCCGAAAACCTCTTCCTCGATGCCGCAACCCGTACCAAAGTGGAGGAGACTGGTGGGGCTAACTTCATCTTCATCACCGAGGATAATACGGTGGTCACTCCCAAGAGTCCCACGATTCTACCCTCCATCACCCGACGTTCACTCATGTATGTTGCAAAGCACTACCTGAACCTTGAGACAGAGGAGCGCGACATACCCCTCTCTGAGGTGAAGACCTTCAAGGAAGGGGGCCTTTGTGGTACCGCTGCAGTCATCTCTCCCATCGGCTCTATCACTACCGGCGATGGTGTGATAGAAATGCCCAGTGGCATGGAGGCGATGGGGCCTGTAACCAGGAAACTCTACGATACCCTTACCGGTATCCAGATGGGTAGGATCGAGGCACCTGAAGGGTGGATTCACGAGATAGCCTAGAGTCTTTGCTTCTCCTCCCTATTGACCTTTCCATAGAAAAAACCTGCCTTCTGGCAGGTTTTTCCTATCAATGGGTATCTGTGTAATCCGATCAATCGGACTCGACATGCCTGAACTTGGTGAACATCAGGATGATGGTCAGGCTCAGGGTAAAGAGTGCCCCTGCCAGGCCAGCATTCCTGTAGGAACCGAACAGCTGGTAGATGAGGCTGAAGAACCAGGGACCTATGGCGCTTCCTGCAACCACGATGGACATGGCAAACCCGCTGACCGCCCCGATATGCTCTCTTCCGTAGAGCTTTGGCCAGGTGACGATGTTCAGCATTCCAAACAATCCCGATGCCATGCCGTAAGGCAGGAGAAAGAGGAGTCTGACCAGGGGAATTGAGAAAAAGACCAGGGAGAGGGAAGTGAAGAACAGGGAGATTCCAAAGGTCACAAAGAGTCCCTTGATAGGGAACCTGTCGCTGAGATAGCTTCCCCCGAACCGGGCAATGACAGAGATGACGGAGATGGGCAGGAAAATCGATACCGCCTCCTGGGCATTCTGTCCGAACTCTGAGAAGATCGAGACAACATGGAAGGTAAAGGCTGTTGTGAAGAGCGAGGAGAAGCCCATGACCAGCAGGATAAGCCAGAAACGCCCTTCCTTGCGGGCTTCACCGATATCCTTCTGGTGTAAGGCGTCCCCGATGCTTACCCCTTTCTTCTGCTTCCTGGCAACCATGCCCTGTTCCATCTCCATGGAGACGGAAGCGGGGTCAGACCTGAAGGTAAACAGAAACAGCGGAAGGAATACGAACAGGAGCAGGGAAGCCAGAGCCACCAAAGCCCCTTTCCAGCCCAGGGAATCTATCAGGCTCTGCAGTGGTTGGGGGGCATAGGAGAAGCCGAAGGCGGTCACCAGGCCCATCAGGCCCACTGCAAGCCCCCTTCTGGAGGAGAACCAGCGGGCGACCATGCCTCGGGATACCAGCGTGAGGACTCCTTGGCCGAAGAACCTGATGCCGAAGAAGCCAAGGGTCAGCACAACCATCGTCACTACCGGTGTGGGTAGTGAGAAGGTTGCAGAAAGTGTCCCCACGATGCGCTGGGAGAATGCCAGAAGGATCAGGAACATGCCAAGGAAAAAGGTGGAAAGCCCTGCTGTCAGGCGAGCCCCTCTCCTGTCGTAGAATATTCCCGCAAACGGGATAATGAGGCTGCTCGCCAGCGTTCCTACCATATAGGAACCTGAGACTCCCACCCGTGTGAGGGCGAGGTCCCTGATGTAGTGGTCGGTGAAAACCGAAACACCCATGGTTTGCCCTGGTATGCTGGCAAGCACCCCAATGGCTCCGACAACAAGAATAACCCACCCGTAATAGAAGGGAAGGCCTGCGATGAATGATGGTTTTTTAGCAACAATGGTTGCTGTAGTTTCCTGCAATGAAAAACTCCCTGTATGATATAGGACTATTCTATCAACTTTTGCTGAGATAACCCAGACCTCTTGCGGAACTGGGATCAAGCAGTGCTGTCTTTCGCCATTCGCTTTCAGTGCATGCAAGGATCATCTCCAGAAGTGCTGTTTCAGGGGTGAATCATGGTTCACTAACGTACAGGGACTTTCCTAGGGTAGAAAGTGGGGTATAGCGATGTACATCCTGGCAAACCATTCAACCTGCAGGTTTGGGTATCTGGGATCTGGGCAAGCGGGAAAAGGTGTTGGCGGTAGGCTTTGGTCCCCGGACACCCTTGTGTTTGGCATCAGGGCCCTCGGCCACCTCTGTTGGCAGGAAATTTTTCGTTGCCCACCTGTGGGAAGGTTTGCAAACGGGTTTTGTTGGTATAAGCTACTTCAATGAGGATGCGCCTGATGAGAAAAGTCTTGCTGCTCGCATTGTGCCTGCTGTTGCTGGCATCACATCTCTTTGCAGGGACGTGGAACAGGGTCGAGACAGAGTACACCACCATCATCTTTGAAGAGAGGGATGTTCAGTATGCCTACAGCATCGCATCCTATGCCGATGAGGTGTTGCTTGAGCTCTCTGACCTGCTCGACCATATGCCCAAGCGAAAGGTGCCGGTCATCCTGAGCGGGCGGCCTGCAGTCTCAAATGGTTTGTTTTCCTTTTTTCCCGCATCGATCATCCTCTACCTTACCAGCCCTGTTGACCGGTTCCTCGGTTCCCGTTCATCCTCCTGGCTCAGAAGCCTCTATACCCATGAACTGACACACTACCTGCATCTTAGTGCCCCTGTGGGCCCTGCAAAGTATCTGTTTTTCCTCGGCCCTGAAGTGCCTGCCATGAATGGCACTTTGATGCCCCTGTGGTGGGTGGAGGGTATAACCACCTATACTGAAAGCGAGTATGCCCAAGGGGGAAGGGGTGACTCCCCACTTTTCGCCCTTACCTGGCAGTCTCCCATGCTGGAGGACTCGCTGTGGTCACTCTCCCAGGGACGATACAACTCAGCCTTCCCTCCCTCGGCAAGGATCTACAGCACAGGCTACCTTATGGTCGATTACCTCACCCGCCACTACGGCAGGGGGAGCTTTGCCAGGGTAAACACAGCCTTCACCTGGTTCCCCTTCTTTGGCCTGAACAAAGCCCTCAAGAAGGAGACCGGCTTCTCAAGCAAGGCCCTGTTCGCCCTGGCCATCGAGGAACAAGAGAAAGCCCTGCCGCAAGGAATCTCCCTGGGGCAGCAGTTCTCACCAGATACCTTTGGAGACCACTATCTGCCTACGCAAACAGAGCTTGGGTTGGTAGGGTATTCCAATACCCACGACAGGGGAGGGGCCTTGGTTCGCTACACTTTAGGTGGGGAGAGCGAGGAAATACTGAAACTCCCCTATATCGATGGCGATTCACTGGCTGTAAAATCCTCCCAGGTACTGTTCTCCTTTGTCTGGAGTGATCCCTACCACCGATCATCGATTCCCCTTGCCCCCGTGAGCTACAGCGACCTCATGCTATATGACTTCTACTCGGATTCCTTCACCCGAATCACCTGGAATAGGATGCTTTCCCAGCCTGAGATGAGCCTTGATGGCACCCTCATGGTCGCCATCGAGCGCACAGGAGACAGGCATATCCTTGTCCGTATCGACCAGCAGACGGGAAGAACCACGACACTCTATGACAACCCCCAAGGCTCTGTATTTGAGCCGGTCATAACTAGGGAGAACACTCTCATCGTCGTGGAGATAGTGGAGGGGAACTCCTCCCTGCTTGCCATCGATAGGCAAGGGGACGTACAGGTACTGGTCCCTCCCACCAGAAGTGAGATTCGGTCGCCTGTCGATACTGGAGAGAGCTTGCTCTTTGTCTCCGATAATGCAGGGTTTATGGACCTGTACAGCTATGACTACGCTTCGAAGAGGGTAGAGAAGCTCCTCAGCGACCCCCAAGGCATCCTGGGCGCTGGCATCGAAGGTGGTGAGCTGCTGTATGAGACCTATCGGGCAAAAGGGCGGGCGCTGAAGCGTATACCGCTTGCATTGCTCACCCCAACAACAGCTGTGTTTCAAGGACCGCTTCCTCCTGATCCTGACACCACCCCTTCCGAACAGATCGGGTACTCCACCAAGCCCTTTATCGACTATCCACGCCTCAATCTGGTGCTTCCCTTCCCCTTTGTCAGGGAAAACAGGGTGCAGCCAGGGCTGTATCTGCATAGTCAGAGCCTGCTCAGACGACAGCTTCTAACTGCCCGGGTGGGCTGGGACCTTGACAATGCACACGTGGTCGGCTCCTTTGACTACAGGTATTCCCATGGCTCCTATTCTGTAGGCCTGCAAGCCTCCCTTGATGAGGAGAAGAGGGCTACGCTCTCCCTCTCCCTGCCTCTCCTCTACCAGGCATCGTTGTATGATTTCAAGCTACTCTCCCTGAGCAGTTCCCTTCTGCTGCTGGTAAGCGAGTATGATGATATCCTGTACTCGCCCTCAGTGTTGCTTGGCTACCAGGTGAGGGGACGCTCCCGACCGAAGGACTTCTTTGGTGCTCCCTTTGGTCTGGCTTCCCTCGCTCTGCAGGCAAGGGCCCAGAATACCTGGATCTTTGACCAGTATCGTCTGTTTGGGACCCTAGGAGCCCAGGTGCGTATGTTCTCCACCTCCCAGATGCTGGGTATGCGACTCGATGCGGTCACCGACAGCAAAGCCGATCTTGATGATGCACTGCTGTATGAGGGATTTCCTGACCGTGGCCTTGATGCCAGGGCAAAGGTTCGCCTCTTTTTGCGCTATCACATCCCCTTTGGACTGCAGGACCTGCCCATCCCCTATGGGGGAATGACAGGCCTTGGTCTTACCCTTGCAGCTCAGAGTTCCCTATACCTGAAGGATTCTTCCCTGCTCTGGGATGAGGAGGTTATAGTATCAGCAAGGATTACTGCTTCGGCTGTGGTGGGCAGTGGCCTACAGATCACGCCTTTCGCCGCTCTCGCCTATAGCGCAAGCGATGGCAAGTTCAGCTTCTCTGTCGGCCTGGGTGGAGGGCCCCTGTTGGTCACAGGGGATAGCTCCTCTCTCTAGCTAGTGGGGATCGTGTCCGATATCAAGTCCTACACCCAACAGTAGTAACCATGGCCCTATATGACGGTCAAAGGCGCTGTCTATGTTCTGGATCTCCCCTGTATCAAAGACATACTGGATTGAGGCTGAGAGTCTCGGACGGTAGCTGTTGTTCTTCGCTACCCATTGCCCGTCTCTTCCCAATTTGATTCCTGCCTCCAGGGCGACTGTCCCCTTGATTATCTCGATAAGTACGGTGGAGGGAGTCTGCAGGTTGTACCGCTGGAAGCCCCATAAGGTCTTCAGATAGGGGTATATGAGCTCTGTAGCCTCCCACTCCCTCTGATACCCGACCATCCATGAGGCGACAGTCATACGCTTGTAGGGTTCAGAAAGGTTGTTCCTCATCGGTCCGCTCTTATGCCGTGTCTGCATGATTAGCGGACCGAAAGCTAGGGAAAAGGACCTGTTCTGATGACCCACCATGTCATAGAGGACCCCAAGGGAGTAGGTGAAGTCGGTATGGTCGTAGGTGACCGGCTGGAAGATTTGCATCAGGTCGATACCAAAGACCCCATAGGAAGATTCACTGTTGAGGTGGTAGATCCAGGAGTTGGTGATGAGCCCTCCATCGAAGTAGTAGGAGAAGGTCGGACCGCTGAGTTTTTCCATCATTGTCTGGTGTGCAGGTCCCCCTCCAGACTCTTGCATGAAGGAGTAGCCCGCCTGTAGGGTAAGGGAGCTGCCCACCTTGAGCACCGCAACAGTCTGAAGCGATCCTTCCCATCCAAAGGTATGAAGGTACGAGCCCTGGAGTCCCACCTGTATCCATCCCAGAGGGTATAGAGCTAAGATGGTGGAGCCCAGGTTGAGATGGGCTTTGGTATCCAATCTGTCGTAGGTAAGGTCCAGGATGGGACGGTCAATCCTCTGGTGAAGGGTGTTCTGGACCCTGTTGAAGCCAAAGTCCCCTTCCATACCC
>CAZTXW010000106.1:0-6539 GCA_964617345.1 uncultured Sphaerochaeta sp.
GCTTGGTTTGAAGAGGCGGCATGCATAGGCTTCTATTCAGCAAGGCGTACTGCATCATTGAAATCATGGGGAGCAAAAATCATCCTTGTCAAATACGCCCCAGATTTCATCATAGGCTTTCTTTGCAGCAAGTTCCTCTGCCTTCCTGACTAAGGAGATGGTGTTATACCCTATGCCTACAGCTTCTATTTGTGCAGACTTTATCTTTCTACTGTTTGAAATAAGAGGGTTCTGTCTGTCTTTCTCCCTTCACAAACAATACGTAGTAATGGTGAAGATCGTATTAAAGGGATTTTTGCTTTTGTATTCTATTGGAATTCCTCCTATCTCTTTCTGCTTCTCTCGAGGCTATCCTTTCTCCTTCTCACAAACCATCTCTTCATTCGTACCATAAAACCCCAAATAGGGCATTCCACCATACTTACCCCTCAAATAGTGTGATGAGAAATTTTTACCTACCCTCACCCATTGCTCCTTGATACACGTTCCATAAACTACAACCCAACCTAGCATCACCACTTGTAAGGAATATCCGCTCACTAGGGAGCAAACTCCCTCAACAGGGCCCATACCACCAGCTGGCTGGTAGTGTGCATCCCTGTCTTGAGGAAGAGGTTCTTCTTATGTGCATAGACAGTGGAGAGCTTGATGCCCATCTTGGCAGCTATCTCCTTGTTCTCCTCCCCGCTGAGGATCAGGGCGACGACCTGCCTTTCGCGCAGGGTGAGGTTGCAAGACGGACTCTCCTTGCACACCTCTGGCTTCGCCCTGATCAGGGAGAGAACCTCCTCGCCAATGCCTTGGGTCTCGATGCTCTCCCTGACCACCTTGCACATGGGGCTATCCATCATCCTCAGTACCGAGTACTGGGAGACGGGAGAGAATACCAGAAGAGGAATATCCCTATAGGAGAGCACCACCCTCTTCAGCTTCAGCAGGGAGGGAAGGTCCTCTGTTCTGCCAATCAGGATATGACAAGCCTCTGTTCGGTTTGCCTCTGAAACAGGACAAGCTTCACAGCTCAACCAAGCTAACCTTTCAGTCTTGCTGAGCAGGAAACTTCGATCTTCTTCATTTCTGTAGAGTAGTATGGCTTTTTTACGCATTACCCCAAAAGGCGAGAAGGTGTTGCTATTGCTTCAAGGTAAGCTTGCGTAACATGGTATCCAGTGCATCGGAGAAAGCCTTGGTCTCCTTGGGACCCATCGGCTTGTGCTTTTCACTGAAGATACCCATCTCTCGAAACTCCTTCATGGCGTTTCGGATGGAGAGCCTCTGGGCCATGCTCTCCTTGGTAAAGACCCCTCCCCTGTCATCGATGGTGGGAATGTCCTTCTCCACCAGGCGTGCGGCGAGGGGGATGTCATGGGTTACAGCCAGGCAGGGAAGTTTTGCATTGTCGACTATCCAGTTGTCGGCACTGTCCATATCCGCCTCAACCACAATATTCTCAATCTTGCTGGTGATGGCACGAACATCCTCAACTCCCTCTTTCTTTGCCTTTGCCCGCAGTTTGGCAGTATGCTGCTCATAGGCAGTCTGCACATCCTTCAAGGGACGGTCAGCGACAAAGAAGGCTGCATAGTTATTCTTGACAATGCACCTGAGCAGGATGGTACGAAGGTTCTTGGGACACGAGTCGGCGTCTATATAGAGGGTAAACATACCCTACACTACAGTAAAATCGAGGGTTTTGTCACCCATGCTGCTACAGATGGTCACCTTCGCCTTCCCCTGTTTCCCCATGGTCCGCACATAGACAACAGCGGTACCCCCTTCACATACAGCCAAAGCTGGGGAAACAAGCCTGAGGGGACCTTCCACAGTAACACTGAAAGGTTCGTGGGCATAGGGAAGAGGCAGGGTCATCCCCTGCTTACGCACCGAGACATTGATGCACACCATCGAGTAGGTATCCCCAAGTGATATCCTCCTCGAACGTGTCTCAACCTCCAGGTAGGGCTTCTTGTGCCCACCATAGGACTCTGTGCAGACAACCTCATCACCTACGAGGCCCTCAAAGCGCCAGAGGGAGGCATCAGAGCCCCAGTTTCCCACATACTTGGTGAACAGCTCAACCGCATCGTCATAGGTGAGTCGGTAGCGAAACAAGAACCAGCTCATACGAAGTTTGTCCAGGGGGGTGAGGGAGCCTGCCTGCTCTCCTACCTTGTTGAGCAAGGCCCTGAGCCTGAGCCTATCCTTTCTTGTAAGATAGGTCTCAGTCTCAAGGCGCCTTCCTATAAGGTCGGTGAGCAGGACCGGCGGATGAGGTAGATGGGGGAACGCCTTCCTGTCGGGATAGTAGGTTCCTACCTCCTCGTCATGGAAGAATACCCGTACGCTGTCACAGTTGGTGGCGACAAGCAGGGCTCCTATGCTTGCCTTGGGGAAATCCCCGTTGTCAGCAGCGGAAGAGAGGACCATGACAGGAGGACTCTCCTTCTGGCTCATGTAGGCATAAGCGGCCAGTTTGGGGGCCCTCCCCTGGTCACATACCCCATGGTAGCACACCTGGTCGCCACTGCCGAAATTGCTGTGGGTGTTGTAGTCGTTCATGCACCACCCTATGGCTCCGCTGATGCCCCCAGAGCCAAACATCGCATCAAGGGTTCGGTAGTGCCGCAGGGCATGCTCCTTTCGTTGCTGGGGATTGTCATAGCGCTTGGTCGGGAACATGTGCCCACAAAACTCAGTCACCAAATAGGGGGCATCAGTACTTGAGATGGAGCCCTTCCTTGCCAGGCCACTGTTGGTGCCATCATGGGAGAAATCGTTGTAGGTGTAGACATCCTCAAGGAAGGAGCTCTTAGCAAAGTTTCGCACCCCTGCGGTCTGTCGGTTAGGATCGAGCTTTCTCGCCAGGGCATTGGTAGCTGCATACAGCTGATCGTCATCACCGGACTCATTGATGCGCACACCCCACAGGATGATACATGGATGGTTGAAGTCACGCTCTATCATCCCCTGCACATTGTCCACGCAGAGCTGGCGCCACTCTTTCAGATCGGAAAGGTGCTGCCACCCGGGTATCTCCTCAAAGACCAGAAGCCCCAACTCATCGCAGGCATCCAGGAATGAGGGGTGCTGGGGATAGTGGCTGGTACGCACCAGGTCAACTCCAAGTTCCTTGAGCCGTAGGGCATCTTCTCTCTGGCCGCTTTCTGGCATTGCATAGCCCACGTAGGGGTAGCTCTGGTGCCGGTTGAGGCCGATGAGCTTGCGTCTCTTCCCATTGAGAAGGAATCCATCCTTGGTGAACAGAGCCGATCGTGAGCCGAAGCGAACGCTTTTGGTCTCCCCATTCTCCAGGGAGAGTTCAAAGGTATAGAGCTTGGGATTCTCTGGTTCCCAGCTCTGGAGGTTCAGCGAGGTGCACAAGGAATCGAAGCTGTCATGCAGCAGCAAATCCTCGATACGGATAAGCTCTTGTGCTCCATCCAGGATTCGGGCGGTATAGCTGAGGCCTTCTGCAGAAGCTGTCTTGCCCCGAAAACGCACCTCCCTGGGGTTCTGGCTTTCCACCAGAAGGGAAAGGATCCTCTGCTCGAGATGATACACTATGCTTACCTCGCGATAGATACCCCCATAGGTAAGATAGTCAATGCTTCCTCCGAAGGGAGGGATGCCGGCATCTTCCGAGCTGTCCACCACCACGGCAAGAAGGAGTGAGCTCTTTTTTCCCAGGGGCACTTCAAATGGCAGGTATCCCCCCTTGTGGGTGTGCAGGAGAATGCCATCGCAGTAGACCCTTGCCTGGGAGGCTACGCCCTCAAATCGCAGTGTGGCCGAGTATCCCTCGGGCAATGCTAGCTGAAGGTGCTTGCGATAGGTGGAGACAAAGCAAAAGGATTGCTCGTCGAAGTAGTGACGGGGGAGCATCACGTTGGTATGGGGAAGGTCTACCTCCTCCCAATTCGAGTCATCATACTGCTTCTGACAATACTGCTTCCTGTGATCGGAAGCATACAGCCACCCATCATTGGCAGGGATTCTCTTCTCCATACGCTCTCTCCTCACGTTGGGTATACCAGATGGGCTATCAGGTTGCAACAAAAATAGAGCTAAAGCGTTGCAAAACAGGTGTTTCGCGTAACATCCTCTTGCAAAAAAACCATTATCGCTTGAAATGAACCTCTTTTTTGTTCTATGGTTATCGTGATCAAAGAACTAGTACCATAAGGAGCCATCATGACCATATCACCCCTCCAGCGCTTGCGCTATGACTATCAGCCAAAGCTTCCTGCCATTCTCAGGGAGGACATCAAGACCATCCTTCCAGTGGAAGGGGAGAAGACATTCCCCGCTCAGGACAAGGATGCTATCAAGGCACTCTTCCCCCACACGTGCGGACTGCCCTCGGTCTCTTTTGACAAGGGAGAGAACAAGACCATCACTGCAAAGCGCAATGTTGGGGTAATCCTCAGCGGCGGCCAAGCACCTGGCGGGCACAATGTCATCAGCGGTCTCTTTGATGCCATGAAGGCAGCAAATCCTGAGAACGAACTGCTTGGCTTCAAGGGAGGCCCCAGCGGCATCCTTGAAGACTCCTACACCCTTATCACCGAAGAGTTCCTGGCCCCTTTCCGCAACACCGGCGGCTTTGACATCATTGGCAGCGGCAGGACCAAGCTTGAGACTGCTGAGCAGTTTGAAGTGTGTGCCAAGGTGTGTAAAAAGCACGAGGTTTCAGCCCTGGTCATCATCGGTGGGGACGACTCCAACACCAACGCAGCCGTGCTTGCTGAGTATTTCAAGGAGAAGGGCCATGGCATCCAGGTCATTGGTTGCCCCAAGACCATTGACGGGGACCTCAAGAACGAATCCATTGAGATATCCTTCGGATTTGACACTGCAACCAAGACCTACAGCGAACTGATCGGCAACATCGAACGTGACGCCAACAGTGCAAAGAAGTACTGGCACTTCATCAAGCTCATGGGCCGCAGTGCCAGCCACATTGCCCTGGAGTGTGCTCTGGAGACCCAGCCCAACATCTGCCTCATCAGCGAAGAGGTTGAGGCAAACAAGCAATCCCTCACCAGCATAGTAGAATACATAGCGACGGCTGTAGCATCTAGAGCTGAAGACAAGAACAACTTTGGTGTGGTCCTCATTCCGGAGGGGCTTGTCGAGTTCATCCCCGAGATCAAGTACCTCATCGAGGAGATCAACAACCTCCTTGCCAAGGATATCGTGGCCTTCTCTGCCTGCAACGAAAGCTCCGAGCGCATCTCCTTTGTCTCGGAAAGGCTCTCACAGGCAAGCCGTAATGTATTCTCGATCCTTCCCAAGGACATCAGGAAGCAGCTTCTGATGGACAGGGACCCACATGGCAACGTCCAGGTCTCCAGAATTGAGACTGACAAGCTGCTCGCCTCCATGGTTGGTGAAAAACTCAGGAAAATGAAGAGCGAAGGGAGATACACAGGTTCGTTCAGCACCATGACCCACTTCTTCGGCTATGAGGGCCGATGTGCATTCCCCACCAACTTTGATGCTGACTACTGCTATAGCCTCGGCTATAATGCATTCATGCTCATCGGTGGCGATCTCACCGGGTACATCTCTTCGGTAACAAACCTCTCCAAACCCGCAACCGAATGGAAGGCAGGGGGAATTCCCATCACCATGATGATGAACCTCGAGCAGCGCCACGGTTCGATGAAGCCTGTCATCAAGAAGGCCCTGGTCGAACTTGACGGGGCTCCCTTCAAGTATTTTGCCGCACACCGCGACAAGTGGGCACGAGAGACTTGCTTTGTCTACCCGGGTGCCGTGCAGTACTTCGGACCTGCTGAAGTCTGCGACCAGACTACCCGCACCCTAGCTCTGGAGCAGGCCAATTGACGATTGGACCTCCTAGCAAGAATTGCAAAATGCCTCTTGAGTAACTGGCGAATGTCAGCTACTGCAGAGGCTAACGAGGGCAAAGGGTTTGCCGACATGAAAACAAGGGCTATCGCGTGCGATAGCCCTTGTCCATGCCCAGGACCTTGGCAGCAATAGAGAGAAGTCCAAAACTCCGATACCCAGAAAGAGTCAGACAGCTTTCCATATTCCAGAAGTATCCCCCACTCCTTGAAAAGACACGGTACCTCATTATGCTTACACAATGCTGTATGCAAGACCCTAATCAGCAACTGAATACTGCATATCCATAAAATTAGGAATAATCCCTACTTACAGTGTGATATCTTTTCCAAAAACACAACATCATCTGTCATATGAAAGCAAAACCATATGTAATGCTAATTATATATATTGAAGCATTTTAGTATATTTTATTTAAAATATAAATTTTATTGATAGTTTTACCACACCTAGTATTGACATAAGATTATTAAAACCCTACTATAATACTGTACTAAAGAAATGAGAATCTTCAGTACCATTCCAGGAGCAGTGCTCCTAAAGGAGTTCACACATGAAAAAGACAATTATCACAATACTTCTGGTTTTACTGTTTGTAGCCACCCCAATGTTCGCTGTAACCGACAGCTTCAATGTTACCACAACGGTAGCTGCTCTTGGAAAGA